>JAEDMB010000009.1 GCA_016303235.1 Oscillospiraceae bacterium | reverse complement strand
GGAGCATCATGCGAAGTTGACTATTCGGCATCAAAGGCGGGAGTTATCGGATTTACAAAGGCTCTTGCAAAGGAAGTCGCTCCCTCCGGAATACGTGTGAACTGCGTTTCCCCCGGATTTATCCTCACCGATATGAACAGAAATTTTTCCGATGAAGATTTAAGACTTATAAAAGAAGATATTCCGCTCGGAATTTTCGGGACTCCGGAAAATATCGCTGATTCTGTAATGTTTTTAGCATCTGAAAAAGCATCATTCATAACAGGGCAGATTCTCGGAGTCAACGGCGGAATGGTTATATAAATATAAAGGGCAACCCTTTCGGGTCGCCCTTATTTTCTGTAAATTATTCCTTGACAGGAAGTGATTTTATAATATTTGCGAGATACTGCTGAATTGCAAGAGCATCATTAGCTGTAACGCCGTCACCGTCACCCTGTACATCAGCATTGGCAAGACCTTCTTCGGTAAGCTTATTTGTAGCAGGTGAGCCTACATATGCTGCTACTGCAACAACGTCTGCAACGTCAACTGAACCGTCGCCGTTAGCATCTCCATATAATACATCGGAAGGTGTATTAAGGTCTGTAACAGTTCCGTCAATGCTGTAACTTGTTGCTATACATGATGCCGCATCGGTTTCGGAATTAGGCCACCAAATCTGGAATTCAAGATTTTCAACGCCATCGGGAATATCAAATGATACAACGGCATTGCCGTCCTTGTCAAATTCAGTAACTTCCCATTCTGTTGAAATCCAGTCCATACCGTCAGCGTATCCGAAACAGCCGTTTGCAAGTTCATAGTCTGCAGGAGTCATCTTAATAGTTACTTCAAGCTTTTTACCGCCGTTTGTCTTGATTGCAAGCTTGTAAACTTCAGGTTCCGGAGCGGGTTCTGTGGTTGTAGTAGTTGTTGTAGTTCCTGTCGGCTTTACGGTAGTAGCAGTAGTTGATGTCGGCTCTGTCGGGTCTGTATTTCCTGATGATTCATAGCTGTAAAGATTTGCGGGAAGTTCATCAAGAGTAATGCAGTAATCGCTCTGATAAATTGTTGTCAAATCCTCAACAGTATTGAATACAGGGTTTGAAAGGAAGTTTATATTGTCTGAACCGCCGTCATACCATGGGCAGAAGTAGAGCCAGCCGGCTTTTTCTGCAAGCAGATTTTCAAGAGTAGGTATGCTGTCATTTTCAGACATAGCAATCATCTTTTTGCCTTCATACATATCTACGAGGTTATAGAAAGTACCGCTTATAGCACTGTCATTATGAGTCAGAACAGGGCTTCCTGATGACCAGTCTGTGCAGTTGTATTTATCATAAGCTATAAGGTCTACATACTCATCGCCCGGATACCAGTCTTTAGATGTAGAATAAGCATAGCTGTTCCATTCCCATATAAGATTATGGCAGTCGAAATCTTCTGTGAGTGTCTTATAAGTATAAATCCAGAGTTTCTTATAAGCTTCAGAACCTTCTCTGCCCCACCAGAACCATGAACCTGTTTCGCCTCCGCTACCTTCAGCTTCGTGGAGAGGTCTCCAGATTACCGGAATATTTTCAGCCTCAAGCTTTTTAAACTCTGCAGCCAGAGTTGTCAGAGCCTGCATATAATATTCATTTTCCTTTGTGCCGGGGGTAGCAGCCTTTGAAGGTGAAAAATCTGTTTTTTCGCTGTATGTTGTCTGAGCCCAGTCAACCTTGCTTCCGCTTGTATAACTTGCGAAATCAGTAGGTACATTAAGGTGCCATGAAGATGTTGCAATACCGTTTTTATTCTTTACCCAGTCAATAATACGGGTTGTTGAGCCGTCATCACTGCCGAATGCAGGACAGGTAAAGTTGCCGTAGTCAAAGCCTCTGATTGCCGGAGATTCACCGGTTTTTTCCTTGATATACTCAAATTCGTACTCAAGACCATGAGGGCCATAACTATAAATTTCCTGCTGACCGGATATTATATGCTTGCCGTAAACATCAGCAAAATAGTTCATAAGTGACTGTGTAGCAGAAGTAGCCTTGCTGTCGGCAAGCTTGTTTGATGATGTAAGTGTAGGAAGTGAAGCAGTATCAACCTTGATATAGTCAAGATAAGTCCAGCCCCAGCTTGACTTTACTGTAATAGTATTGTCTCCGGCAGTAAGCTTGAACTTTCCTAATTCAGTTTCAACAACACCTGTTTTATTTTCAACGAATGAAATCTGACCCTGGTCAACGCCATTGATAAGAAGATTGTGAGTTTTTGCTCCGTATGGAGTATATGTAGCGATTGTGAGAGTATACATTCCTGTTTCCTTGACATTTACAGTAACGGTAGCAGTTTCACCTGAATTTTCAAGAAATACGAGCTGACCGCTTGCGTTGACAACAGCATTTCCGTCCTTGTCACCGTCAAAAGCCTTAGCATCAACAAGAGTACCTTCTTCAAATTCATATTTTCCGCCCTCTGCAAATACGGGAACAACTGCAAGTGTATTTAATGCAAGTGCAGAAGCCATAACAGCAGAGCTGAATTTCTTCAAAAATTTCTTTGAACCCATTTTAAAAACCTCCGATAATAATTTATGTGTTTTATTATAACATATTTTTTAAATAATGTCAATATAAAAATGTGAAAACTGATAGGAATTTCCATTTTTTTGATATAAAAATACTATTTCTGAAAAATCAGCCCTGAATATTTTTTCTGTAAACTGTGGGAGTAACTCCGACAACCTTTTTGAACTGTCGCATAAAATGTTCATCGCTGTCGTAACCGCACATAACGGCAACCTGTGAAACAGTGCATGAAGTTGTACTTAAAATTTCCCTTGCCTTGTCAATTTTGCTTACTATGACATCGGATATACAGGATATTCCGAAAGTTTCACGGTATATTCTCTGAAAATATGAACGTGACATATTAACTTCCGATGCCATAAGCTCAACAGTCCATTTTATATGCGGATTGCGGTATATTTTCTGACGGAGTTCAAGAAGTTCGCTGTAATGGGGGTCAGATGCCTGCGGAGACATACCTCTTATTCCGTTTGTTTCGCTGATTTTTATGAGGATAGTTTTTAAAAGGCTGTCAATCATTTTTGTTCTGTTAGTGCTTGATGAATAAAATTCATTTGTCAGATTTCTTATAAGTTCACTAAGAAAATTTACATCAGTATATCTTATAACAGTATCAAGCGGAATGTCAAGGGCGGAAAAAAAGTCACTTTCTCCGCCTATGCCGAAACAAATCCAGTCATATATAAATATATCCTCATCGGAATGTAAATCTATATCAGCATTTATATCATATATTATAACAGTGTCACGGTCTGCCGGAACTTCTTCTCCGTTTATTCTGAATATGCATGGACTTTTAAGAAGTATAAGAAGATAGTTTTCCATACCGCTTTTCACAAGTGAATAATCCTTGCCATGTATTGTATTATAGCCTATTCCCGATATATTCATTTTAAATCCTCCGCAATGAACCGCCATTCGATATTTTTCCAGTATTCTCCGGCATAGTCTATTCCTACTCTTGAAGCTGTTTTGAATTTCGGGCGGAATCCGTCATCTTCAATCCATATATCAGGATTGCTGTATATATTTTTTCCGTTCAGTGATTTGTCTGTTTTGATATATTTTGTAAGCTTTGCAGGGCCTGTTAAATTTTCGCCGGCTCTTAAAAGTACGCATTGAGGATTATCCTTTTCGCCCGTTATAATATTCATAAGCCAGTGCATACCATAGCATAGATAAATATATATTATACCGCTTTCGCCGTATAAAAGTTCTGTGCGTGGAGTGCGACCCTTTGAGGCGTGGCAAGCCTTGTCCTCCTCGCCTCTGTATGCCTCTGTTTCGGTAATTACTGCACGGATTTCCGTACCGTCCGAAAGTCTGTGAACGATTATTTTTCCTACCAAATCCGGAGCAACTTCGAGACAGTCACGATGAAAAAATTCCTTATCCAGTTTCATTTATTTCACCCTTAACCTTTCAGCAAGTTCAGTATCAGGTCTGACAAATGCCGTTTTATAGTTTGTAAATATTACTTTCCCCGGCTTAGCTCCGGAAGGCTTTTTCACATACTTTGCAAGGCAATAGTCAACCGGTACAAGGTTTGAATCCTTTCCACGGCTGTTCACCGATGCAATTATACAAGCCTCCTCAACAGTTCTGTCGGGAGGAGTTTCGCCGTCAGTGAGTATCAGTACATGCGAACCTGTTATAAGCTGTGTGTGTAACCATATATCAGATTTTTCAGCAAGTTTCAAAGATAACCTGTCATTCTGAATATTATTTCTTCCTACAAGAATTGTGAATCCGTCACTTGACTTGTATTCTATCGGCGGAAGTGATTTTTCTGGCTTGCCTTTCTGGAATGATGATTTTATATATCCCTGTTCAGCAAGTTCAAGGCGGAGCTGTGATATTTCGTTTTCAGTAGTTGCTCTTGTGAGAGCATCAAAAACGCTGTCTATATACTGAAGTTCTTCCCTGCCCTTTTCAATCTGTTCAGCGAGTTTCTTTTCGGCAACAGCACATTTTTTATATTCGTTGTAATAATGCTGTATATTCTGCGAGGGAGTTTTCATAGAATCAAGTTTTATTTCGATTTCGGGACAACTTTCATCATAGAAATTATGAGTTAAAAGAACTCTGTCTCCCTTACGGATTTTATAGATTTCAGCGGAAAGCAAATCGCCGTAGAGTTTATATATGTCACGGTTTCCGCACTGTTCCAGTTCCTCCGACTGAACCGCAATTCTTCTTGAAATTCTTTCGGTAAGGTTTACAAGGAGCTTGAACAGGTCATTTGCACGCTGTTTCATACGGACAGCCAAATCACGTTGTGCATAGAAAGCGTCAAGGAGTTCCGATGCGGAATTGTATTCACAGGTCTGCATTAAATTTCCGTACTGCTGTATATTTATAAAGCTGAAATCTTTCAGTATTCCGTCATTGTCTTTTAATACAGTAAAACAGCATTTATTATTCAAAAGCATATCACGGGATTTTTCTATTTTAAGCATAAGGCGGTTGATATGCTCGGGAGTTATTTCAGATGATTTGAGATATTCGCCTTTTGATGTATAATATGCCCATTCCCTTGCAAGTATGGGAGAAATTCCCTCGAATACTTTTATCAGTACTTTGGAAAGCTCTCCTGATTCGGCTGATTTTATTCTGTTTGCAATTGTATTTTTATCGGCTGTAAGGAAATTCAGTCTTTCCTCACGTGGAGGGAGCTGATAGCGTGTATTTGGGAGAATTATTCTTTCCCTTGACATTTCGGGGTCAACACGCTTTATACTGTCGATAATTCTGCCGTCCTGACTGATTATCACAAGATTTGAACATCTTCCCATAATTTCGCATGCGAGAGTTACGGTAACTATATCGCCGAGTTCATTTATACATTCAAAATCAAGGTATAAAATTCGCTCCAAACCGTCCTGACGTATATCAATAAGCTTTCCTCCGCCTATATGCTTACGCAGAAGCATGCAGAACATCGGCGGAGTTTTCGGATTGTCAACAGGTATTTTAGTTATGTGTACTCTGCTGTTGTTTGCGTTTGCGGATATAAGAAGCTTATAAGCTCCCTGACGTGTACGGAATCCGATTATTATTTCATCACGTGAGGGCTGATATACCTTTTCAACTCTTGCTCCTATTAAAAATTCTGTTTCAGATTTTATTGCATAGAGAAATGCTCCGTCAAGTGCCATTATTAAAAATCCTTTCTATATGATATATTTTACAGGGTCAACAGAAGTTTCCGCTACTATTGTTTCGATAAACGGGAAATTCGCCTCAAGTACATCTTTAAGATGTTCAAGCACAAGGTTTTCAGTATGGAAGTGACCGCAGTCAAAAAGAGTAAGATTATTATTGTTTGCTGAAATCCATACATCATGCTTTATATCACCCGTTACAAATGCATCACATTCTTTTTCAAGGGCAGTATTAAGCATTGACCCCCCCGAACCTGAACACACTGCAATTTTATTGATTATTTCCTTATCACAGCAGTATTTTACTACTGTACAGCCGAAAATTTCTTTAAGTACATTTGCAAGCTCCGAAGATGAAACAGGCTTTTCAAGATTAATTATTTTGCCGATTTCGTCAAAGGGTTCGCACGATTTTATTTCAAGCTTTTCTGAAAGCTTATCAACTATAACTCCGTTAGTGCCGTCCTCTGCAATATCAAGATTAGTATGCATACACAATGCACTTATATCATTTTCTATAAGCTGATATACAACATCATCGGCAGTTATAATTCTAAGAGGTTCAAATATTACGGGGTGATGTGATATAATCATATTACAGTTTTTTTCTTTAGCCTCTGAAACTGCATTTTTGGTTATATCAAGACTAAGCAGAATTTTGAATACAGGCTTGTTTCTGTTTCCTATAAGATATCCCGAATTGTCCCATTTTTCCTGAGTATTGAAAGGATAAAATTCATTGAGGATATAATAGATATTATTTCCGTAAACAGTATCATTATCATAAAGAAAATTCATTATTTCAGATATTTCATTCTTTTTGATACTTTCGCAGAAATATTTTGTTTCCCTGATTTCCTCCGCAATTCTTGCAAGCTTTTCAGCATGATATTTCAGATACTCTTTTGAAATATCAAGCGAAAAATCAAGATGTCCGATAATGGAAGAAAATTCCGAAAGCCTTATTTTTTTTCCGCAGTATACTGCTTTCATAACAGTGTAGATAAATTTTCCGTCCCTGACTGCTTTTTCATCTGTTATTTTATATCCGTTAGCATAGAGCCATATTCTGAGATACGGAGCTTTAGTCATAGGCTGTAATATAAGATTTACATTATTTTTAATCCACTCTGAATTATTTATAATATCTGCAATAGTTTCTCCGCCCATTCCGGCAATTATTACATCGGAAACATTTTCGCTCGGAACTTTTTCGAGTCCGTCCGAAAGTATCAAATCGACTTTATCGGATATATTATATTTTTTCACGGTATTTTCAGCAAATTCAAGGGGCTTGCTGTTTATGTCAGATGCTATTACATGACTGCATTTCCCGCTTTTTATTAATTCGCATGCGAGGTATGCATGGTCTGTCCCGACATCGCATGCGATACCCTTACCGCTGACGTATTCCGCACAAGCCTTAAGTCTTTCATTAAGCATAAAAAAATCACTCCTTAAACAAAAACAGGGCAGACTGAAAAAAATCAGACTGCCCCCGCCTTTTACGGCATAATTTTACTTTGCAGAAAAATGAGCGTTGAGCTTTGCAACGAGTTCATCGGCATCAGTGCCGTGAACCATACATGCATCAGCAATGGATTCTCCTCTTGATGCGGGACAGCCGAGACAGTGCATGCCGATTTCAAGGAAATACGGAGCAACAGTAGCATCAGCGTCAAGAATATCGCCTATAATAGTATCTTTAGTAACAACCATAATTAAAAACTTTCCTTTCTTTTTTTTATATTCTGTGAACTTGCGAAAAAATTATACATAAGTCTGCAAAAAAAGTCAAAGCACAGCGGAAAGGCTGTGCAATGAATTTTTTAAAAAATCAGTTCTGGTCTTTTTTTGCAAAGCATTCACTGCAATAAATCGGCTTGCCTTCCTTAGGTTCAAAAGGAACTTTAGCTTCCTGACCGCATGAAGCACAAACGCCTGTATACATAACTCTGCCGTTCTTGTTAGCATTTTTTCTTGCATCACGGCAAGCCTTGCATCTCTGCGGTTCGTTTTCAAAACCTTTTTCAGCATAGAATTCCTGTTCGCCGGCAGTGAAAACGAATTCTTTTCCGCATTCCTTGCAGACTAATGTCTTGTCTTCGTACATGATAATATACCTCGCTTAAAATATTTGGAACAAAACTTTAATAAAAAAAGTCAGTTCATACAGCAGAATTTGCTGTTTGATATTAATTATATCGTTAAAAGCCAGATTTGTCAATGATTTTTTGATAAAAAATATATATATGACAGAAAAACGTCATATTCTCCATAAATAGACCTTCAAAACTGGGCAATTTGCACATCAAAAAAGAACAAACTTGCTTTTTTACAGTAAAATCAAATCATACTTCAGGATTTTTCGCAGCGTCTTCTTCGGCAGCCTTGACAAGTTCAGCCATATCAAAATTAAAATTATTTATTTTTTTAGCCTGTTTTTCCATTGGAGTAGGTTCACGCTTTGCAGGAGCAGGAACAGGAATTTCCTCAGCCGGTTCGGGATTGTTTACAGCCTCCATTTCAGCAGCCTTGACGAGTTCAGCCATATCGAAAGCGAAATTAACAGGTTTTTTCACATTTTTTTCCTGTTTTGGTTCGGGAGCTTTTTCGGGTTCGGGCTTGGAATCGGGGGATTTTTTTTCTTTTGCAGAAAAATCCTTTTTATTTGAATTATTCTTAGGTGATTCGGACTTTTTATTTTTATTTTTATCGTCATCTGATTCGGCATTAAGTGATTTTTTAGCCTCTTCAACAGCGATATTAGCCTCTTTTAATCTGTCGCTTGTCTGTGAGATTATCTTTTCAACAGCACCTGACATAAATTCAAGCTTGGAGCCTACGTCTTCAATCTCATTGCGGAGCATACTTCTGACAGTTTCAGTCATAGAATTAATTCTGTCTGATTCCTTGTTTGCATTGGATATAATGCGTTCAGCCTGTTCATTAGCCTGTTTTGTTGTCATATCAGCCTTTTCGTTTGCCTCTCTTATGTAAGAATCGGCAGTAGTATTTGCAATGCTGATAGTTTTGTCTGCTTCTGCCTTTGCATCATTAATAATCTTTTCGGATTCAGCCTTAGCATCATTGAGGAGCTTTTCGGATTCAGCCTTATTTTCCTCAATGCTCTTAACAGCCTCTGCCTTAATAGCCTCTGCCTGTTCATTTGCAACTTTAATAATGCTGTCGAACATTGCACCGGGGGTAGCACTTGCCTTAGCCTTTTCGATTTCGGAATCTTTTTCCTCAATAATTTTTGTAATTTCAGCCTCTTTATCGGATTTTATCTTAGCGATTTCAGCCTCTTTTTCACCGACAGCGGTTTTGAGTTCGTTCAGCTGTCTTTCAAGTGACTTGATACCCTGATTTTTAGCAGTAATTTCAGCCTTAAGGGCATTGACTTCAGCCGGATTTACTGATGCGAATTTTGCCTTGATTTCCTCCATACGCTGTTTAGCTATACCCATCTGAGTCCTGAGCTTTTCTATTTCAGCCTTAGCCTCTGCGAGTTCAGCCTCTGTCTGAGGGTCAGCGAGACTAAGAGCATCTCCTCCGTTTCCGGAAAGTTTCTGTCTTGCAAATTCGACCTGTTTTTTAAGTCTTTCATTTTCAGCCTTTATATTTGTAAGTTCAGTTTCAAGCTTGATTGTATCAGCACTTCTTGCACCGTTGAGACCGCCCGAAGAACCTTTATGAGCTGATTCAAGCTGTGATTTAAGCTTTTCGATTTCAGCCTTAGCTTCAGCAAGTTCAGCCTGATTTTCGGAAGGAACTGACATTCCTCTTCCTTCAAGAGCTTTTTTAAGTTTGTCATTTTCTTCATTTGCATCTGCGAGCTGTTTTTCAAGATTTACGATTTTATCGTTAAGTTCATCAAGATACTGATTAACATCTTCGATAACGAAACCTGTCTGACCAAATTTAGTAGTTCTTAAAATTACATTTTCGCTCATTTCAAAATATCTCCGTTCTCTGCCAAAGCAGTATTTTATTCAATATACTTTAATTATAACATTTTTGATATTTAAATTCAACAGATGTACATGCAGAATTTTTTATTAGTTTTTTGTGCATTTTAACAACAAAAAACCGGACTGTAAAAAGTCCGGCTGAAATTTTTTAATTAACTGCCAAGCATCTTGAGAATAATATCAAGGTCATCGTCAGAGGAATCAGCAGGAGCAGTATTATTATTTTTGCCCTTGTCGTTTCCGAGACCGAGAGAAGAAAGCAGAGGATTGTCAACAGATATAACTTCCTCTTTCATACCTGAACTTTTTTCATCAGGAGCTTCCTCTTTTTCGGAGCTGTCAATATCCTTGTTATAGTCATCATCACCGAAACCGGCAGCGATAACAGTTATAGTCATTTCGTCCTGCATATCGTCCTTGAATGCAGTACCGAAGATAAATTCAACACCATCAGCAGCAGTATCTGTAATTTTCTTTGTAGCAGCATCGACATCTGATGAAAGAACATCGTTTGACATAGCGATATTGATAAGAAGTCTTTTTGCACCGGAGATAGAAGTTTCGAGAAGAGGGCTTGAAATAACTGCCTCGGCAGCTTCCTTTGCCTTTTCCTTGCCCGAACCGTGACCGATAGCCATATGTGCATAGCCTGCACCCTTCATAATTGTTGAAACGTCTGCAAAGTCCAGATTTATGTAGCCTTCTTCAACTATAAGGTCAGATATGCTCTTTACACCTGTTTTAAGCACATCATCTGAAAGTGCAAAGGACTGAATCATTGTAAGGGGCTTGTCGAGACCTACAAGAAGTCTTTCATTAGGAATTACTATAAGGGAATCGACATATTTTTTAAGTTCAGCGATACCTGCTTCAGCCTGACGCATTTTCTGTTCTCTTTCAAAGAGGAAAGGCTTTGTAACGACTGCAACAGTAAGTATACCCATTTCCTGAGCGATTTTTGCTACTACCGGAGCAGCACCTGTACCGGTACCGCCACCCATTCCGGCAGTAATGAATACCATATCTGCACCTTTGAGATGGGTTTCGATTTCGTCTCTGCTTTCTTCAGCAGATTTCTGACCTATTTCGGGCTTGTTGCCTGCACCTCTGCCCTTAGTAAGCTTTGCACCTATCGGTATTCTTGTAGTTGCCTTTGACTTGTTAAGAGCCTTTGCATCGGTATTTATAGCAATATATTCGATATTGTTTACTCCGGAATCCACCATACAGTTTACGGCATTTCCTCCGCCTCCGCCAACGCCTATAACTTTTATATTGACATCTGGCTCAAGGGCTTCTTCATAGATAAAATCAGCCATTAGTTACTCCTCCTATGTTTTATATCCTGAAATTTTTTAAAAAAACTCACTCATATTAAATACACTATTATTTTATCATAAACAAATATATTTTGCAAGAGTCTGAAATAGATTTTTTTATTTTTGAGTCTTTTTCACAATATTTCACAGCGTTGTTACTGCATTTTTAACAATATTGTTGACTTTATTGTTATTCATCGGGTTCATAGTAATCATCATCATAATAAAAATCGTCTTCATAGGGTTCTTCATAAGTATCTTCATAATCCTGATAATCACTGTATTCCTCATCATCAGGATATTCATAATATTCTTCAGAACTTTCTTCTTCCGGTTCAGTATATGTTTCAGGTTCAGGAACTGACGTTGTAGTTTCTGTTGATGTACCTGTCTGAACATCTGCAGGCTGTGTTGCAACAACACTGCTTTCAAAGCCTCCGTCCGTCATACGGAAAGAACATTGATTTGTTCCGACCATTGTTATATATCCGACTTTTCCGGTTTCCTCTATAACTCTTTCCGCAAGAGTGAGCTTATATTCAAAATCGTTCCAGTCTCCCATTTTAAAAACGTTTCCGTCCCTGAACTTTATTATAACATTTGACCTGTTTTCCATATTTACTGAGGCAATTTTATTTTTATCCTCACGCTGATTCAGAACTCTTATAAATTCCTCAAAGACTTCTTTCTGTCTTTCGTCATTTGTATCAACTGTACTGCCTATTGCCGGAGAAAGGGGTTCATATCCATAAAAAGTCGGGAGTCCGTTGTCACCCATTTCAGAAGTTTCAAGAATTTTTCCTTTTTCGCTTATGAGAATTGTTCCGAGTTCATAGCTTATATTGTATGACGGTATACATGGGATTATTTCTATTTCAAGCGTTGACGGCAGATTTACGCTTACTTTAGCATCTTCAACATAAGTAAGTGAAAGAAGTTTCTGTCTTTTTTCCTCTTTATCCATTTTTATGAGATTTTCTCCGGCTTTCAGTTCAGCTTTTTCTATAATGTCATCTGCACTGTATCTGTCAGAATCTCCGAGGAAAGTGACTTCATTAAGATTAAAAAGCCATGTACAGCTTAAAGTAATTCCTAAACCGAGTACAGCAATTATAACAAGAAGTCCGTAAATACCCATACTGCGTTTTCTTCGCCTTAGTCTTTTTATACTGTTTTCACGTTCAATACTGGTTTTTTCAACGTCTTTCATTAAAAAAAATCTCCTTTCCTATTCTGTTCTTTTTATATCAGCACCGAGAAGTGCAAGTGATTTTTCAAAATTTTCATATCCTCTGTCAATGTGGTTAAGACCGGTTATTATTGACGTTCCCTCCGCTGAAAGTCCTGCAATTGTTACACCTGCTCCGCCTCTTAAATCAGTAGCTTCAACTGTTGCACCGTAAAGGCGTTTTACTCCGTGAACTACTGCCGTTTTTCCTATTACCTGTATATCCGCACCCATTTTTATAAGAGCGTCAGTATGTCTGTAACGGCAGTCAAAAATATTTTCTTCAAAAACACTCGTTCCCTTTGCCTTCAGTAGCGATGCCATTAAAATAGCCTGTGCATCTGTCGGAAATCCGGGATAAGGCATTGTTTTTATATTTTTTATAGCTTTAAGGCATGAGCCACTGCGGAGATAAATTGTATTTCCGGAAGTATTTATACTGCAACCCGCACTCTCAAGCATTGAAGTAAATGATTCCATGGCATTTATACAGGCATTTTTAAGAATTATTTCTCCTCCTGTTGAAGCCGTTGCCGAAAGATATGTAGCACCTGCTATTCTGTCGGGCATTATACTGTATTCACAGCCGTTAAGCTTTTTTACTCCGTTTATTACAATTCTGCTTTCGCCGTCACCTTTTATTTTTGCTCCGCACTTCCGGAGATATCCGGCAAGGTCACATATTTCGGGTTCTCTTGCGGAATTGTTTATAACAGTTTCACCGTCCGCAAGAACGGCACACAGTATTATATTTTCAGTAGCCCCCACTGACGGAAACGAAAGCGATATTTTTGCACCGTGAATTTTGTCACGTACTTTACATATTATTTTACCATATTCTTCCCTTATGTCAACACCCATTTTTCTGAATCCGTCAAGGTGCATATCTATCGGACGTGAACCGAGTTCGCAGCCTCCGGGATATGATACAGTACATTCTTTAATTCTTCCGAGCATTGCTCCGAGGAATATTATTGAAGAACGCATTTCCTGCATAAGTTCTCCGTCTATTTCAGAACGGCATATTCCGTTATATTTTACCGTTGCCGTATTATCCGAAAAACTGCATTTGAATCCGAGACTGTTAAGTATTCTTAGTGCTGAATATATATCAGTAAGGCACGGACAATTATGGAAAACGCTTTCGCCGTCACATAAAAGAGATGCCGAAAGTATCGGCAATGCACTGTTTTTAGCTCCCTGCAAGTCAAGTTCTCCCCGAAGTCTTTTTCCGCCCTGTATAACAAGCTTTTGCATTAAAATCACCCCGCAGTATTTTTATATGCTATACTATGCTTTGGGGTGATTTTGTGTTACTTTGACTTTATAAGTTTATCCACAACGGAAAGTATTCTCTGAGGTGTATCATTTACAGCAAGCTTTGAGGAATTATATGACATAATCTCAAGCTTTTCGGGATTTTTATAGAAATCATCAAGATATGATATTATTTTTTCAGGTGTAACGTCTTTCTGTTCAATTACTATTGACGCTCCGGCTTTTCCGAGTACCATTGCATTGTGATACTGATGATTTCCCGCAACTATCGGAGATGGTATAAGTATAGATGCTTTTCCTGCTGATTCAAGTTCCGCAAGCGTTGACGCTCCTGAACGGCATACAACTATATCGGCACATGCCATGCATACGTCCATATCGTTTATATATTCCGTAATTCTCAGACGGTTTGATTTAAGGGGGATTCCTGATTTCTGCATTGCCTGCGGAAATGTATCCTTACCCATTCCGCCGTAACCATGTATATGATTTATTCTAAGATTATTTTTTGTATGCCATTTTATAACTTCCTGCATTGTATCGTTTATACAGCCTGCACCGAGACTTCCGCCGAATGACAGTATGCACATATCATCATTGAAACCGAGAATTTTTCTTGCCTCCTGCTTTGTCATCGATGAAATACTGCTACGGACGGGCAAGCCTGTTACAGTATACTCAAAAGAACCCTTATCCATATATTCAAGAGCCTCTTTAACAGTAAGCATAACATGATTTACTTCTTTTGATAAAAGCTTGTTGGTAACTCCCGGATAGGCATTCTGTTCATGTATTGCGGAGGGGATTCCCATTTTTGAAGCCATTCTTATTATTGGCCCTGCAACATATCCGCCTGTTCCTATTGCTATATCGGGATTAAAACCCTTTATAATTTCCTTTGCACGTTTTCCCGATACTGCAAGATAGCTTACTGCCTGAATATTTCTCTTTATATTTTTCAGTGATAATTTACGCTGAAATCCTGCTACTTTTATAAATTCTATTTTATATCCTGCCTGCGGTACGAGTTTTGCCTCCATACCGTTCGGAGTTCCTGCAAAAAGAAACTCCGAATCAGGATATTTACTCTTTATAATATCGGCTATGGCAAGTGCCGGATTTATATGTCCTCCTGTACCGCCTCCGGCAAGTAAAACTTTCATATAAAAAACCTCCTATGCAATAAGTTTATCGCTGTTGTTTCCGTCCTGTGACGGATTTTCATCAGGATTTTTTTCTTCGGGATAATAGCGTTTTCTTGATATATTAAGCATTATTCCCATTTCCATTAACTGCATTACTATTGCCGTACCACCATAACTGAAAAAAGGAAGGCTTATTCCCGTATTCGGTACAAGATTGCTTACAACGCAGAAATTGAATATAGCCTGTATTGCAATCTGCGTAGTTATTCCGACCGCCACAAGACAGCCGAATTTATCCTGACATCTTGCTGCTATTGAATATCCCTCTATTATTAGAAGCACAAATACAAGGATTATTGCAAATGCACCTACAAATCCGAGTTCCTCGCATACTATTGAAAATACAAAGTCACTCTGTGATTCGGGGAGATAAAGATATTTCTGTCTTGAATTTCCGAATCCAAGACCGAAAAGTCCTCCCGAACCTATTGCTATAAGTGAGTTGGAAGTCTGCCATGTATCGTTGAGAACATCGGCAAAAGGGTCCTGCCATGACTTGAATCTTATTGAAAGATAGCTGTCGGGGTCCTGTGCCTGTGAATATATTATAATTCCTCCGATTACTGCAACTACACCTGCTATTGAAAAAATCTGTTTCAGGCTTGAATCTCCGCAGAATATCATCGATACACCTATTATACATATGAGAATTGTTCCGGAAACGTGAGGCTCTTTATATATAAGAATTGCATATATTCCGATAAACAGCATATTTACCACTATGCCGTTGACAAAATTTTTCATTTTGTCGTGATGAAGTTCTATCATATATGCAAGAAAAATTATAAGCGTAAATTTTGCTACTTCAGAAGGCTGAAAGTTTACTCCCGCAATGATAATCCAACGCTTTGCACCCATTGAACCGCCTTCATCTACACCTATGAAGAATACAAGCACAAGAAGAATCAGTCCCAGAAGATAAAATATTATTGCTGTCGGCACGGAATTTTTCCTTTTCCGGAATCTCATTTTCTTGAAATTATGATAGTCAAAGCCTGTAAAGAATATCATTGCAACAAGTCCTATTGCAATATTTTTTGCCTGTGCCTTTGCATAATAAAGACCGTCACCCGTCTGCGAAAATGCCCACGCATAGCTTGCAGATGACATCATTACAAGACCAGTTCCCAGCAAAATCATAACATAGACGAAAAAAAGAAAACTTGTATCGCCGTATCTGACATTTCCGAGATAAAGCCTGCCTGCCTTTTTTATGCCTTTAAGAATCGGATTTTTTTTCCGTTTTCTTTGTGGCGTTGTCTGCTGTGCCATAACTCCTCCTTTTAATTGCCGTTAAGTTAAAAATTCCTTATAATATTGTAAGTATTCCGATTATGCCTGCAACAAGTCCGAAAAGAGAGAACGTTATTACTATCTTGTATTCGCTGAATCCGCTTAACTCAAAATGATGATGTATAGGAGTCATCTTAAATATTCTCTTTCCCTGACCTTTTTCACCGGTAGCCTTGAAATGCTTTTTTGCAGTATACTTGAAATATGATACCTGTATTACTACTGAAAGTGCCTCAAGTATGTATACAAGAGATACAAGGACAAGAAGAAGATGCTTGTGAAGTATAAGACCTACTGCTGTTACTGATGCTCCGAGAAACATTGAACCGGTATCACCCATAAAGCATTTTGCCGGATTGAGATTCCATACAAGAAATCCGAGACAACCTCCTGCAACTGCCATTGTAAATATTGAAAGTTCATTGAATTTAAGTATAGCACATGCTACTGTAAATACAAGCATTGCCACAAATGTAACAGTTCCGCAGAGACCGTCAACGCCGTCTGTAAGGTTAACGGCATTAGTAAGATAGATTATAGCTGTAATCATAATGGGATAATATAAAATGCCGATATCAAAAGATACAAAACTTAAATCTATAACTGTTGAAGTATCTCCGAAAGCATATAAAGCTCCGAGAAAAGCTCCGCCGAAAATAAACTGAAGAATCATTTTCTGTTTCGGAGTAAGTCCGTGATTGTCTTTCTTAGCTACTTTTATGTAATCATCAATAAATCCGAGAAGTGCAAAAAGCAGACAGAATATAATACAGCTTAAAACGGTAAGTGCCGAATTTATATTGCTTTTATCCGTTATATCAATACCGCACTGCCATCTGTAAATACAGTATCCGATTACAAGACAGATTAATGTTGACACTATGAACATAAATCCGCCCATTGTAGGCGTTCCCTGTTTTTTTGCGTGCCACTTAGGGCCGTCCTCTGTTTTTATCGGCTGACCGAATTTTATTTTATGCAGATACGGCACAAGCCATATTCCTGAAACTCCCGCAATTGCACACGAAAGCAATGATACTATTATATTTATCCAGTAAGGCATAAAAATCACTCCCCATATACTCTGTTGATTATTTCTTCAAGTTTCATTCCTCTGCTTGCCTTGAAAAGTACTGTATCTCCCGTCTGAACATAACCTGAAACAGCCTCTGCAAGCTTGTTTTTATCGTTGGAATGATATGTTTTTATTCCTGCTTTTTCAGCCTCATGTGCTATATATTCAGATTGTCCGCCATAGCAGAAAAGCATATCCGGATTAGCAGAAACCGCCATTTCACCGACTTTTCTGTGAAGTTCCTCCGACATTTCTCCAAGCTCAAGCATATCCCCGAGAACTGCTATTTTTCTGCCGTCTGATTTCATATTTGCAAGAACTCCGAGAGATGCTCTCATTGAATCCGGACTTGCATTGTAACAGTCTGTTATAACGGTCTGACCTTTTTTTACGGATATATTCTGTCTGAGTGAATCGGGTACAAATTCCGAAAATGCCGAGGCTATTGTATTATCATCGATACCGCATATATTTCCGACCGCAAATGCTGTAACGGCATTTAAAACGTTATGTTTTCCGACTGCTGTCAGAATAACATGAACTGTTTTGTTGCTGTAAGCTATATCAAATTCCGTGATATTATCATGTTCATTTATATTTAAAGCTCTGTAATCGGATTCGGGATTATCAATTCCGAATGTACAGACAGGTCTTTCAAGCTTTGATTTAAGATTGCATAAAAGATTATCATCGGCATTTGTTACAAGCGGTGAATTTTCAGCCATACCGTCAAGAATTTCAAGCTTTGCCCTGAGTATTCCCTCCTGAGACTTAAGATTTTCGATATGCGAAAAGCCTATATTTGTTATCACTGCAATGTCAGGAGAAGCTGTGCATGATAATCTGTGAATTTCTCCGAAGTGAGACATACCCATTTCAATGACTGCTGACTGATATTCTGAATTAAGATTAAGAAGTGTTTTCGGCAGTCCTATTTCGTTATTCAAATTTCCCTGTGTTTTGAGTGTTTTATATTTCTTTGACATTACAAGGGAAATCATTTCCTTTGTAGTAGTTTTTCCTACGCTTCCTGTAACTCCGACAAGCTTTATATCAAATTTCATTCTGTAATAATGTGCAATTTTCAGAAATGCTTCACGGCAGTCATCAACTATGATACACGGACATTCGGGAATTTCACGTTCCGTAACGCACATTACTGCACCCTGTTCAACTGCTTTTGGCACAAAGTCATGAGCATCAAAGCGTTCGCCCTTTATAGCAATAAACAGACAGCCTTCAGTCAGATTTCTTGTGTCGGTGCATATATCTGAAATTTCACAGTCAGAATTTACAGTTTTTCCGAGAGCTGAAGCAATTTCGGAGAGCATTATTTTTTCCATTTTTTTCAAAATCCTTTCATTTTTAAAGCAGTTTCAGACCTTCTGCCACAACCTCACGTTCATCAAAATGAATATGAACGTTATCGGCAAGTATC
The DNA here is from genome assembly GCA_016303235.1 of Oscillospiraceae bacterium. Classification (GTDB taxonomy): domain Bacteria; phylum Bacillota; class Clostridia; order Oscillospirales; family Ruminococcaceae; genus Ruminococcus. The sequence goes on along the minus strand of JAEDMB010000009.1, from coordinate 4,982 downwards.
TGATAATCCTCATGACCTTTTCCCGCAAGAACTATTACATCGCCTTTTTGTGCGATTTTAAGTGCATGATATATAGCCTGACGGCGGTCAGTAACTACATCATAAGGTTTTGAACCCTCCAGACCTGCTAAAATATCCTTTATAATATCATCAGGATTTTCATTTCGGGGGTTATCAGATGTTACTATAAGATAATCAGCATACTTTTCAGCAGAATGTCCCATTTTAGGACGTTTTGCCGAATCCCTGTTTCCTCCGCAACCGAAAAGGCATATCAGACGGTTTTCAGTACATTTCTTGACGTTGATTAATATATTTTCAATTGCATCGGGAGTATGTGCATAGTCGCATATAACTGCAAAATCCTTTCCTGTCGGAATTACTTCACATCTGCCCTTGACTCCACCGTAATTCTTTACTGATTCAATGCATTTTTCAATGCTTATTCCCTGATTCACGCATACGGCAATTGCTCCGGTTATATTCATAACATTGAACATTCCGGTCATAAGCATATTTATATTATATTTCTTTCCGGAATTTGTAAGAATAAAGTTTGTACCGTCAGCCTTTATATTCAAAAGCTCCGCTGAAAAATCAGCATTTTCAGATATTCCGTATGAATATTTTCTGCATGATATTTCATCATAAAGACGTTTTCCGTATGAGTCATCAGTATTTATTATTGCCTTGTCGCATATACTGAAAAGCATTTTCTTCGCCTGATAGTAGTTTTCCATAGTTTTGTGATAATCCAGATGGTCTTGTGTAAGATTTGTAAACAAGGCAGTATCAAAATGAGTACAGCCTATTCTTTTCTGAACAAGTCCGAATGATGATACTTCCATTACAACGTAATCACAGCCTTCATCAGCCATCTGTGCATATAATTTCATAAGGTCATATGCAAAAGGAGTAGTATTTTCAGTGTGAATAACCTTATCGCCGATTTCATTCTGAATAGTTCCGATAAGTCCGACCTTATGACCGTTGTCTGTAAGAATTTTCTTGATGACATTTGTTATAGTAGTCTTTCCGTTTGTACCCGTAACACCTATGAATTTCATTTTGCGTTCGGGGTGGTCAAACCACTTTGCACATAACATTCCATAGAAATCACGTGTATTTTCAACAATAATCTGACGGTCTCCGAGATTGAGATTATGGTCTGTTACAACAGCTACTGCACCCTTTTCAATCATTTCGCCTGCAACGGAATGACCGTCAAACCTTTCACCCTTTATACAGACAAATATATATCCCTCTGATACTTTTCTTGTATCGTCAGTAATTCCCTTTACTTCCGTATCTTCAAGACATGTCAGAGCATTTCCCTCAAGAAGTTCATATAGTTTCATAAAAAATCCCTCCGAAAAAATTTTTATTCAGTCAAAGCACCCTCAACATGAAATTCAAGTTCTATGACAGTTCCCTTAGGCACTTGTGTTCCTGCCGGTATTGACTGCTTTTTAACAACTGCACCTTCCTCCGATATTGATGCACCTGTTGCAACATAGTTAAGTCCGCTGTAATTCATAGCATCATCGGCATCTTTTACTGAAATTCCCTCAACTGCGGGAACTTCCGTCATTTCTGCATCGGGGTCATTGTCAGTATAAAGGAATACTGTTCCTGTATATGCAATAGATGTACCTACAAGCGGTGACTGTGCCGTAACAGTATCGCCGTTTCCGATAACTTCGCATTTAAATCCCTTAGCTTCAACAGTAGCTCTTGCATCGGATACTGATTTATCAGTAACAAACGGCACTTGCTGGTCAAGAGTGCTGAATTCTGATTCATCATATTCGGGATAATATCCGAGTTCGGGGAGAACGTCTTCCATAATTTTTCTTGCTGTCGGAACTGCAACTTTACTTCCGTAATAAGCGATTTCCTTGTTAGGCATATCAGCCATTACATAAAGCATAATTTCGGGGTCATTTGCAGGTGCAAAGCAGAGATATGATGAAACATATTCATCTTCGCCGTTTTCAGTAGTCATACCGAGTTTCTGGGCAGTACCGGATTTTCCGCCTATTCTGTAACCCTTTATATATACATTTCCCGATGTGTTTCCCTCAACAACCTTTTCAAGAACATCACGCATTTTTGCTGATGTGTCCTCCGAAATTACCTGACGTTTAACAGTTCTTTCATTTTCAAGGACAACGTTTCCGTCCTCGTCAAGAATTTTGCTTACAACATAAGGTTCAAGAACATATCCGCCGTTTATAGATGCAGAACATGCAACTACAAGCTCCATAGGAGTCAATGCCCATGACTGACCGAATGATGTTACAGCAAGGTCAACTTCACTCATATTTTCCCTGTATATACTTGAACTTTCTCCGGGAAGGTCTATACCTGTTTTTTCGGTTAAGCCGAATGATTTAAGATAATAGAAAAATTTGTCAACTCCGAGTCTTGCACCAATCTGCATAAATGCAGGGTTACATGAATTTGTTATAGCCTGAACAAATGTCTGTTCTCCATGACCTGAAAGGTCATGACAGCCTATGCCGTTTGGACCTGTTCTGTCGGCAACGTCCTGACGTCCGGAACAATAGAATGAATCTCCGTTTACGTCAACAAGATTTTCCTCTATTCCCGAGGCACTTGTTATTATTTTAAATACCGAACCGGATTCATTTATTTCGGCAATAGGCTTGTTTTTCCACTGTGCCTCACGTTCTTCCGCAAGGAGAGTTTTTCTCGCATCGCCTGTAAGCTTTGCAATTTCGTTTGCAGAATCGGGGTCTGAAATATCATAGGGGTTATTAAGGTCAAAGCTCGGACAGCTTGCCATGGCAAGAATTGCACCGGTATTTACATTCATAATAATTCCGCATGCACGGTTTTTAACTTCAAATTCATCAACCATTTCCTGAAGATGCTTTTCAAGATAATGCTGAAGTGTCGCATCAATAGTAAGGTAAATATCATTTCCATTCTGTGCGGGATATGTTTTGGAATACTTATAGGGCATTTCCCTGCCGTTTGAATCCTTGGCGGAAATTACTTTTCCGTCAGTACCGGAAAGGTATTCATCATAATATGCCTCAACGCCGTATGCACCGCTTCCGTCTCCGGAGGTAAAGCCTATCACCTGTGCTGCGAGTTCATTCTGAGGATAATATCTTTTTGTATCCTCCTCAACATGAATTGATGTGAAGTCATATTTATCAAAATGTGCAAGAACTTCATCGGCAACGGGCTTTTCAACCTGAGTCTGCAATACTGAATACTGTGAATTTTCCTCCATAGATGATTCGACATCATCTATACTGATTCCGAGTTTTTCGGAAAGGAGCTTTACAGTTTCCTGCTTATAGGCTTCAGCAGTAACAGGCAGAGGAACTATCGGAATTTCGTTTCCGTTTTCGTCCTTCTGGGGTTCGGGAGCTTTATATGTACCGTTTTTCTTCTCCTCATTTTCCTCGTCTATTCTTTCCTGAAGTTCCTCTATTTCAATGCGGAACTGTTTCGGGTCGAGATACACTTTATATACTGATGCACTTCTTGCGAGAGGAGTTCCGTTTGTATCATAAATAGAACCTCTGTGTGCGGAAATATCTATCGTTCCGAAATGATAGTCATTAGCCTTTGCCTGATAGAACTTATTCTGAATTACAGAAAGATAAAAAATCCAGCCTGCTATTCCGAGAAATACCGCTGACATAACAATAGTCATAAAAAGCGAAGTTCTTCTCTGCATAGAAAGAGTCGGCGGATTTACGGCAGTTTTTTCACGTTTTTTCTGTGGAATTGTTTTTTTATTCCGTATATTTTTCTTCATGAATTAAAATCCTCCTTTTTCTGAAATTTTTCTGAAAATAAAACAGGGCGGGATTTTTTACGATACCCCGCCCCAGACACCGCACAAACCGGCTGATATAAAAAGGACGGTATTATTATAATTATATATATACTATCCTTTTAAATATTCCAGACACTTGTCAATAAAGCTTCCTGCCTTGGCAAATATGCTGTCTTCTTTCTCCGGAACGCTTATAATATCGCTGTTCTGGATTTTTATGTACTCTATCTGTGAATTGTCAATTTTTTTCATATGAAGAACATTTTCGGCATAGTCCTCAACATTTTTGAGAGATACTTTTGCATCGAGTTCTGAACGTATTCTGACATTTTCAGCCTCAAGAGTTGCAAGCTGTGTGTTTGCAGATGTTATTTCACTATATACACGGTTTCTTCTGTCAAGAGTTATAACAACCATACTGCATATAAGTACGGCAAGAGCTGTTATAAAAAAAACTGCTATTTTTGAACCGCCTTTATTTTCATTTTTTATCTGCAGAATCTCCGGGGTAGTCTCTGATTCTGAAACAATACTGTCAGATTTTTTTTTATTTTTTTCGCCTGTTCTGTATTTTCCAGACATTTTAACTCCTTTCAATTATTCTGAGCTTTGCACTTCTGCTCCTGTTATTTTTTTCAAGTTCTGCTTCAGAGGGTTCAACAGGCTTGCGGTTTACAAGCATACCTTTCGGCTTGTTACCGCATACGCACTGCGGAAAATCAGGCGGACATGTACACCCCTTGCACCAGCCTGCAAAACGCTGTTTAACGAGTCTGTCCTCCAGTGAATGGAATGTTATAACAGACATTCTTCCGCCGGATTTAAGGCTGAAAAATGCCTCGTCAAGACCTTTTGAAAGATGTTCAAGTTCACCGTTCACAGCAATTCTTATTGCCTGAAAAGTTTTCTTGCAGGGATTTTTTTCACGCCTTACTTTCTGCGGAACGCTGTTTTTTACAATTTCCGCAAGTTCAAGAGTAGTGCGGACAGGCGAAATTTCACGCTGTTTAACGATATTTTCGGCAATACGCCTTGAAAATTTTTCCTCGCCGTATTCAAAAATAATTCTTGCAAGTTCTTTTTCAGAGAATGTATTGACTATATCAAAAGCACTTATTCCGTCCTGACTCATACGCATATCAAGAGGGGCATCTGTATGATA
>JAEDMB010000120.1 GCA_016303235.1 Oscillospiraceae bacterium | reverse complement strand
GTGATTACTCTGCCATTGAATATATCTTCAGTATTCTTATCGTGAAGAAATCCGAGTGCCTTTACTCTTTTTATATCTTCTTTGGAAATTTTTGACATAACAAAATTCCTTTCTTTCAATTAATTAAGGTAATTTCATTATAGCACAGAAAATAATAATAATCAATAAAATTTATAAAGAAAATTTTTGAAATCAGTTATTTTCAAAGCGTTCCTTAAGTTTTTCATAGAAATGCCTGAGGCTTTTATCTCCGTCATTATCAGGAAAAAGACAGTAAGGCAGACTGTCCGTGTCACGGTGCTTTTTAACACAAGCCTGACAGTTTCCATTATTTTTACAGCTTGTTTTGGGACAGCAGTCACCGCAGTATTTGCAATCTTTAATCATATAAATATACCTCCGAAAATATTAAACAAGTAACCCATTATTATAATTCCAAGTGTGACGATTCCGATAAAAATTCCAAGAAGTTTAGGCTTTACAACTTTTCTAAGCATTATCATTGACGGTAACGAAAGAGCAGTTACGCTCATCATAAAGCTAAGTACTGTTCCGATTCCTACGCCTTTAAAATAAAGAGCCTCTGCAATCGGAATAGTTCCAAAAATATCGGCATACATCGGTATTCCCACAAGACTTGCTATTATAACCGAAAACGGATTTTTATTTCCGAGTATGGTTTCAATAATATTATCCGGTATCCAGTTATGAATAACTGCTCCGACAGCAACGCCTATAAGAATAAATTTAATGACATACTTCCATGTTTCCCATGCTTCGGAAAAAGCAAATTTACAGCGTTTTTTTCTGCTGTCATAGGAAGTATTGTCAAGTTTTTCCGCCTTGCCGAAAAGTTTAGGTTCAAGATGATTTTCAAGTTTAAGCTTTCCGATAATCGTACCGCCAGCTACTGCAATTACAAGCCCTACTATAACATATGCAACAGCAATTTTAAATCCGAAAATACTTGTAAGAAGTACGAGTGAACCCAAATCTACAAGGGGTGAAGATATCAGAAATGAAAATGTCATTCCAAGCGGTAAGCCTGCATTTGTAAAGCCTATAAAAATCGGTATTGAGGAACATGAACAGAAAGGAGTTACAGTTCCGAGAAGTGCGGAAAGAATATTTCCTGATATTCCGTTATATTTTGAGAGTATCTGTTTTGTGCGTTCGGGCGGAAAGTATGTCTGAATATAGCTTATAACAAAAATCAGCACCATAAGCAATATGCTTATTTTAAGTGTATCATATATAAAAAACTGTATTCCCGAACCGATTTTTGAATTTAAATCAAGTCCTGTAAGGGAAATTAAACTTCCTATCAGTTCGTTAAGCCACTTCATACCGAGAATCTGATTCTGAATAAAATCCCATATTATTCGCATTTACATTCACCTCCCGTACAGCATCTGATTTCTGATACAAAATTCTGAAATTCAGAAAGCTTTTCGCATGAAAGTGAATAATGCGACCATTTTCCCTCTTTACGGGCTGTAACAAGTCCGGATTCACATAATATTTTCATATGATGTGAAAGAGTCGGCTGAGTGATTTCAAATTTTTCAAGAATTTTGCATGCACACATTTCTCCCTGTTCAAGCATTTTTACTATCTCTAAGCGTGTACCGTCACCGAGAGCCTTGAAAATAAGCGTAAAATCATTGTTATTCATAAAAGCACCTCACATTGATAATTATCTATATGATGATTATAACATATATATAGACGTTTGTCAATATGTAAAAATCAATACTTGCAAAAATTCCTGTTTTATGATATAATCAAGGAAATTATATTTGAATTGAGGAAATTTTTTTATGCTTATAAATCTTACTGATATAAACAAGTTCTATAACGGGAATCAGGTATTGAAAAATATTAATCTTACTATTGATGAATCGGATAAAATCGGACTCGTGGGTGTGAATGGTTGCGGAAAGTCAACGCTTATAAAGATTATTACCGGAAAAACTGACCCCGACCGCTTTACAGAGCGTGACGGAATAGTATCAAAGGCATCGAAAACTACAATAGGCTATCTTGAACAGATGGGCGGTCTTGACAGCGAAAGCACTGTTATTGATGAGATGAAAAAAGTATTTTCTGATATAGACAATGCAATTGCGACTATGCGTGAAATTGAAATAGAAATGTCAAAGGGAAATAATTCACGAAATGACGAATATCACAGACTTTCGAGCTGGGTGGAATCGAATGACGGATATAATACAGATGTAAAAATCAAGATGATTTTAAATGGTATGGGTTTTACTGAAAATGAACTCGGAAGAACTGTTTCGGGATTCAGCGGAGGCGAAAAGACACGTCTTGCAATTGCAAAGCTTTTGCTTGAAGAACCGAATATTCTTATTCTTGATGAACCTACAAATCATCTTGATTTCAAAACTATAATGTGGCTTGAAGATTATCTGAAATCATATAAGGGTGCTGTGCTTGTTGTATCGCACGACAGATTTTTTCTTGACCGTGTATGTACTTCGATATGTGAAATTGAAAGAGGAGTTTTAACACGCTATAAGGGTAATTATTCCGCATTTACAAGGCTTAAGGAGGAGGCTGTTGCACGTCAGGAAAAGGAATATGAACTTCAGCAGAAAGAAATCGCAAAAATGGAGGATTATGTTGCAAAAAATCTTGTAAGGGCATCGACTTCAAAAAGTGCGAAAAGTCGTATAAAGGCACTCGACAAAATGGAGCGTATCGAAAAACCTGTAACTTATACAAAATCCGCCAAAATAAGATTTACCTATCCCGTTGAACCTCCGATAGATGTGCTTTCCGTCAAAAATATTGATATTTCAGTCGGAGAGGGTAACGGCAGAAAAACGCTCCTTGATGAAATTTCATTCAGCGTACGGCGTGGCGATAAAGTCGGAATCATCGGTGACAACGGAATCGGAAAATCAACACTTCTTAAAATAATTCAGGAAAAAATTCCGCATAAGGGACTTGTCCGCTGGAACTCGAATATAAGAATATCTTATTTTGAACAGGAAAGCACTAATCTTAACAAGGCTCTTACCGTTATGGAAGAACTTCATCACAGGTATCCCTCTATGACCGAGCTTGAAATAAGAAATATTCTTGCACAGGTGCGTCTGACCGGTGAAAACGTATTCAAGGAAACAGGAGTTATAAGCGGTGGTGAACGTGCAAAACTGTGCTTTGCAATTATGATGCTTGAACATGGAAACGTGCTTATTCTCGATGAACCTACAAATCATCTTGACTTGTCCTCAAAGGATTCAATCGAACAGGCTCTCGAAGAATACACAGGAACTATTATTTTTGTATCGCATGACAGATACCTTTTAAGCAAAATCGCTACACGCATTATTGAACTTAAAGCTGACGGCTATGAAATTTATGAAAATAATTTCGCAAAGTATCTTGATATTCTCAGACAGAGACAGGACGAGGAAAAGCGTAAGGCTGATGCGGAAAAGCTCGAAAAGGCACAGCTTGCAATGCGTGAAAAATCTGCCGTTTCATACAAGTCAAAACAGCAGAGAAGTGCCGAGGCTGAAAGGCGTAAGCAGATTAAAGCTCTTGAATCCGAAATTGATACGCTCCAGAATCAGCTTGATGAGCTTAATCTCGAAATAACCAAGCCCGAAATCTTTTCCGACTATGAAACTATGAATCAGAAATGCTCCGAGATAGACAGAATCAAAAATCTTATCGATGAAAAATTCGACCTGCTTGTCGAACTTGATATATAAATTATGCACAAAAAATACGGATTTTCTTTGTAAATTTGATTGAATTAACAGTTTTATGATTTTATTTTCTCTGTTTTTATTGAAATCATAATAATTCTGTGGTATAATAATCACTAAGCAGATTCTCTGTATTAATGTTCTTCGGGAGGTGACTTTTTTATGAAGCATATTATGACTATCAACAAGGCTAATCTCAAGGAGTCAGCTGTTAAGGGTGGCTGTGGCAAGTGTCAGGCATCATGTCAGTCTGCATGCAAGACTTCATGTACAGTAGCTAACCAGAAGTGCGAAAGATAATTTCTGATTTTCTTTAAGATTAAGTCCATCTGGGGCAACATTATAATAAATGTTGCCTCAATTTTTCATTTAATTATTGTGAAAGGCTGATTTGATATGATACACAAATATAAATTAGGCGGATTCAATATAGTTCTTGATGTAAACAGCGGTGGCGTTCACGTTGTTGATGATTTGACTTATGATATGCTTGATAACATTGAACCTCCTTTTGAAGAAAAATGTCCCGAAGATGTTGTGAAAAAACTTTCTATATTCTATTCACCGGAAGATATTGAAACATGCTACAATGAAGTTGTCGAACTCTATAATGATAAAATTCTTTTTTCAGAAGATGATTACGAAAAATATGCAAATTATTCGGTAGTATCTCCCGTCAAGGCAATGTGCCTGCTTATATCTCAGGACTGCAATTTAAGATGTGAATACTGTTTTGCTGAAACAGGTGATTTCGGTATGGGCAGAAAGCTCATGACATTTGAAACAGGTAAAAAGGCAATAGATTTTCTGCTTAAAATGTCGGCTAACCGTGAAAATCTTGAACTTGATTTCTTCGGCGGTGAACCTCTTATGAATTTCGATGTCGTAAAACAGGTTGTTGAATATGCACGTTCGAAGGAAAAGGAATATAACAAGAAATTCAGATTTACTATTACTACTAACGGAATGTTGCTTGATGACGATAAAATTGATTTCATAAATAAGGAAATGTCCAACGTTGTACTTTCCGTTGACGGCAGAAAGGAAGTCAATGACCGTGTCAGAAAGCGTGTTGACGGTACAGGCTGTTATGACCGTATTATGCCTAAGTTCCGTAATCTCGTTGAAAAAAGAGGAGACAAGGAATATTATGTGAGAGGTACTTTCACAAAGTACAATCTTGATTTTTCGGAAGATGTTTTCGACCTTTATCATCAGGGATTCGACCAGATTTCCGTTGAGCCTGTTGTAAGCGATTCCAAAGAAAACTATGCTATAACTGAAAAGGAAATTCCAGAAATTTTCATCGAATACGAAAAGCTTGCCGAAAGAATACTCGAAAGCAGAAAAAACGGTGAAAAGTTCAATTTCTTCCACTTTATGCTTGACCTTGACCAGGGTCCCTGTGCAATAAAGCGTTTAAGAGGTTGCGGTGCAGGAAATGAATACGTTGCAATAAATCCCGACGGTGATATTTATCCATGTCATCAGTTTGTCGGCATTGATGATTACAAAATGGGAAATCTCGATGATGACACTTTCAATTATGACATAAAAAAAGAATTTGCATCATGTCATGTATATTCAAAACCCGAATGTAAACAGTGCTGGGCAAAATTCTATTGCAGTGGCGGTTGCAATGCAAATAATTATCAGTATATGGGCGATATTCATAAGGCACACAAGCTATCATGTCAGCTTCAGAAAAAGCGTCTTGAATGTGCAATAATGCTTAAAGCTTATGAATTTTGCGGAAAAGATGAATAAACAGTTAAAGGGCGGACACACAGACGTGTCCGCCCTTGAATTTTTTTAATCTACGGGAAGTTTCTTAACTATATTAGCAAGATACTGCTGTATAGCAAGTGCATCGTTGGCAGTAATTCCGTCACCGTTTGCCTGAACATCGGCGTTAAGAATACCCTGTTCAGTAAGGCTATTATTTTCGGAATCGCCTACATATGATGCTATTGCAACAACGTCAGCAATATCAACATTTCCGTCATTATTTGCATCTCCCCAGAGAGTAACTTCGGGTTTTGATTCTGTTGTAGTAGTTTCAGTAGTTGTTGTAGCAGGAGGTGTTGTTGTGGTTGTAGCAGAAGTAGTTGTTGTTGTAGCGGAAGTTGTAGTAGTTGTAGTTGTCGTTGTTGTGGTAGT
>JAEDMB010000119.1 GCA_016303235.1 Oscillospiraceae bacterium | reverse complement strand
AGAAGATTTCCGGCGTCCATAGCACCGTCAGTTTTTCCCGCACCTACTATTGTATGAAGTTCATCGATAAAGAGTATAATATTGCCGTTGCTTTTTTTGATTTCATTCAGAACGGCTTTGAAACGTTCTTCAAATTCTCCTCTGTATTTAGCTCCGGCAACCAGAGCCCCCATATCAAGGGAAAATACTTTTCTTTCCTTGAGACTGTCGGGAACATCTCCGGCAACGATACGGAGTGCAAGACCTTCAGCAATTGCAGTTTTACCTACACCCGGTTCACCGATGAGCACAGGATTGTTTTTGGTTTTTCTTGAAAGAATCCTGATAACGTTTCTGATTTCGCTGTCACGACCTATAACGGGGTCAAGCTTGTTCTGTCTTGCAAGATTGACTAAATCCTGACCGTATTTTGTGAGAACGTCATAGGTATCTTCGGGATTTTCGCTTGTAACTCTTGTATTTCCTCTTACTGACGAAAGAACTCCGAGGAATTTTTTGCTGTCAATCTGGAATACTGCAAAAAGCTGATTTACAAGTCTGTCCTGAGAATCTATAAGAGCAAGCATTATATGTTCAACGGAGGTAAATTCATCTTTCATTTTGCGGGCAGTATTTTCGGCATTTGTGAGAACTTTATCAGTATCGGAAGAAATTCTCATATCGCTTGCTCTGCCTGCTCCGGAAACTTTAGGAAGTGAATTTATTTTCTTGCTTATTTCGGAATCGAAGCTGTTTAAATCGATGCCCATTTTCTGAATAAGCTGTGGAATAAGTCCCTGTTCCTGTCTGACAAGTCCTGCGAGAATGTGAATAGGTTCAACAACCTGATTGCCTGCTGAAAGGGCGATATTCTGAGAATTTCTGATTGCGTCAAGAGATTTCTGAGTACATTTTTCAAAATTCATCATAAAAAAGACCTCCTTTTTTCGTATCAGATGATAGAATTTTTAATTTCATTCAGATAGTAAGCCTTAGTATTTTCAGCCTGTTTCTGAAAATTATCCTTATCGGCAAAATACATTTTTATACATCTGTCAAGAAAATTGACGTACCTGTATATTCTTCCGCCGAGTTCTTCTTCCTTTATTTTCGGATTGAAAAGCTTTCTTGAAAATCTGCTGTCGCATATTTCAGCGGAGTATTCAGCATTTATGCGGTCTGAAAGACATTCGATTTCAAGTTCTGTCCAGAATCTGAAAAATCCGGAGAAAAGTTCAATAAGGCTCTGACTCTGAGTGCGGATATGAACTTTAAGAGTTCCGATATATTTATCGGGTGAACGCTGAAGTTCCACCTTGTAGTTTATGGTCGGATTGTAACGGTACTGCAAGGCAGTCCGTACGGCTATAAGCGAATCGGAATTATGTGGCTGTAGCTGAAAGCATGAATCCATAAGACCTGAAAATGCGTTGAATATATTTCTCATACGCATTTCGGGAGTAATACATGAAAGATGTTCAGCAAGAATCTGATTAATAAGATTTGAACGGCTTGTTCCTTGTCTGTAAGCCTCCTCATCGACAGCTTTTATAACATCGTCCATAAGAACAAGGCTGTATACGCTTTTTTTCGTAATTATCACCACCTTTGCGGTTTAATAATATTATATCACGATTATAGAATTTGTCAAGGGTATTATATAATTTTGCGTGCAGATTTTGAGAGAATTTCAGAGAGATTTTTTGTGCATTTTGTATACGGATATACTTGACTTGATTTTTCAGAAATGTTAAAATAGTATTCAGAAACAATAACGGAGGTTGGATATGCTGAGAGAAAAAATTGAAAAATATCTGCTTGATGTTCAGAAACCGTCAAGATATATAGGCGGTGAAATGGGAAGTATAGTAAAAAATCCCGAAGATACTGACGTAAGCTTTGCATTTTGTTTCCCCGATACTTATGATATAGGAATGTCGCATCTCGGAATGAAAATTCTTTATTCATTAACGAACAGCCGTGAAAATTACCGCTGTGAACGTGTTTTTGCACCGCTTGAGGATTTTGAAAAAATAATGCGTGAAAATGATATTCCGCTTTATACTCTTGAAAATCTCGAACCGGTAAAGAATTTTGATTTTATAGGCTTTACACTGCAGTATGAACTTTCATATACGAATGTGCTTAATATGCTTGATTTGGCAGGAGTTCCGATATGGCAGAAGGACAGAGGGGAAACACTTTCGCCGATAGTAGTTGCAGGAGGCTGTTGCGTGTGCAACGGAGAACCGCTTGCGGATTTCTTTGATATAATGATTCTCGGAGAGGGCGAGGAAGTCAATCTTGAGCTTATGGACTTGTATCTTGAACATAAAAAGAAAGGTTCATCAAGACAGGAATTTTTACGTGATGCGTCAAAGATAGAGGGAATTTATGTCCCCTCGCTCTATACGGTAAATTATAACCCTGACGGAACAGTAAATTCAATATCTGCGGAGGAGGGAGTTCCGTCCGTTGTCCGCAAGAGAATAATTTCTGATATGAATAATATATATTATCCCGATAATTTTGTAGTGCCATTCAGTGAAATCGTTCATGACCGTGCAGTAACGGAAGTGCTTAGAGGGTGCATAAGAGGTTGCAGATTCTGTCAGGCGGGATTCTTATACAGACCTTTCAGAGAAAAATCAGCCGAAAGCATATGCAGACAGTCAGAGGCACTCTGCGAAAATACCGGATATGATGAACTTTCACTTGCATCGCTTAGTACAAGTGACCATTCGGATATTTCGGAAATACTTTCAAAGCTTATAGACTATACTGAAAAAAATAAAATAAATCTTTCCTTGCCGTCACTGAGAATAGATAATTTTTCGGAGGAACTTCTTGAAAAAATCAAAAAAGTACGCAAAAGCGGTCTGACATTTGCTCCCGAGGCGGGAACACAGAGACTCCGTGACGTTATCAACAAGAATGTTACCGAAGAAGAAATCATGAATACATGCCGTATTTCCTTCGAGGGCGGTTATACTATGGTAAAGCTGTATTTTATGATGGGCCTGCCTACCGAAACCGATGAGGATATAATCGGTATTGCGGAGCTTGCCGGAAGAATAATTGATTTATTCTATTCACTTCCTGACAGACCTAAGGGAAAGGGCGTTCAGGTGTCAATAAGTACGGCAACTTTTGTCCCGAAACCTTTCACCCCTTTTGAATTTGAACCGCAGGATACCCGTGAAATGATTGAACATAAACAGAAATTGCTTGTTGATTCCATAAAGACAAAGAAAATAAAGGTAAGCTGGCATGACCCCTCTGTAAGCCTTATTGAGGCAGTTCTCGCAAGGGGCGACAGAAGATTATCAGATGTAATATATACCGCCTGGAAAAACGGCTGTAAATTTGACAGCTGGGGAGAGCATTTCAAATTTGATGTCTGGATAGATTCGTTTAAGCAATGCGGTCTTGACCCCGAATTTTATGCATGCCGTAAGCGTGAATACGATGAAATTATGCCTTGGGAGCATATGGATTACTATGTATCAAAGGAATTTTTAATCAGGGAAAACAAACGTGCAAGGGAATTTAAAACAACTCCGAACTGCTGTGAAAAGTGTTCCGCATGCGGAGTAAGCAAAGCTGTCGGAGGTGCTTGTTTTGATTGATGTAAGAACAGTATTTGAAAAAAAGGGACGTGCAAAATATATATCTCACCTTGATTTGAACCGCTTTATGATGAGAGTTTTCAGACGTTCGGGACTTCCTATATGGTATACAGAGGGATATAATCCGCACCCTTATCTTAATTTTGCACTTGCCTTGTCACTCGGATTTGAGAGCGAATATGAAATAATGGATTTCAGCCTTACGGAAGGAGTATCTTTCGGAAAAATAAAAAAATCCCTTAATGACATACTGCCGGAGGGAATTAAAATACTATATGTTATGACTCCCCAACACAATATTAAAGATATTGCAAAATCAGAATATTCAGTTGAATATATTACGGATTTTCCGTCAGAGCTTTGCGGAGAAATTCAGAAATTTCTCGGAAGTAGTGAAATAACCGTTGAAAAGAAAACAAAAAAAGGCGTTAAATCCATTGACATAAAGCCTGATACTGAAATAACGGATATACAGACATCTGACGGCAAACTTTTCTTTAATATCAAACTGCCGGCAGGAACTCAGACAAATCTGAATCCAATGCTTTTTACAGATGCCTTTTGGGAATTTTCTGAAATTAAATTTGAAAAGGGTAAAATATGCCGTAAAAAGATACTCTGTGCAGACGGAGAACTTTTCAGATAACAAAACAGGACAGCCTGTCCGCTGTCCCGTTTGTTTTTTTGTATGGAATTACATTTCCATAAGGGAATATTTATATTTTACGAGAAGGCTTTCCGTAATCAGTGAAATTAATTCGGAATTGGTAGGTCTCTTTTTGTCAGATTTGAAATTATATCCGAGCATTTCGTTGAGAGTAGCGGGATTTCCGTTTTTCCAAGCCGAATCAATAGCGTTTCTGATGTTTCTTTCAACGCATATTCCGGTAGTGTTGTAGATACCGGCAATTTTCGGATAAAGCATTGTTGTCACGTTATTGAGAAGTATGCTGTTGTTATATGATGCAATTACTGCACTTCTCAGGTAGCTGAACCCTTTTATTTTAGTGGGAATACCGATTCTGTGAATAATTTCAGTCACAACGGTTTCAAGCGTTTCACAATTACAGTATTCATTGTCCTGAATAATGTCATTTATGATTTCGCAGAGTCCCTCGCAGTCAAAGGGTTTCAGCAGGAAATAAGAAGCACCGCTGTCAATGAGTCTCTTTTCGGCATATGGATTTTCATACTGTGATGTGACTATAAACACCGGTGAATTTAACCCTGTTCTTTTTACACGTCTTATAAGTGAAAGTGAATCAATATGCGGAATATTGAAATCCATAACAACGACATCGGGATTGTCACTTGCAATTGATTCAAGAATAACTTTTCCGTCCTTATGGCGTGTATAGGCATAAAAGCCGTATGTTCTCAGTTTATTTGCAACTTGTATTCCGTCATCGGCAATATCGTTGCAGATTAGAACTTTTATGTTATTGTTCATATATTAATACCTCCTTAACGTAATCTTAACATAGAGCATAAGGAAAATCAATCAGTATGTACTGATTTTTTTTGAAATAATTGTCGAATGATGTCGCATAAGAGAAATTCTTCGATTTTAAAAGTCAAAAAATATAAAAATATTTTTTACGGAAACTATTTTTCAAAAAATACTTTACAGATTTTTGATTTTAGTGTAAAATAATCTTAGAATATTTTTTTGAGGTGTGCTTATGAATCCAAAATATAAAAGAATTTTACTCAAGCTCAGCGGTGAGGCTCTTGCCGGAAACAATAAAACAGGCTTTGATTTCGATACAATAGGCGAAATCTGTAAAAGTATCAAGAAATGCTATGATGAAGGTGTTCAGATTGGCATTGTTGTAGGAGGCGGAAATCTCTGGAGAGGCCGTTCAAGCGGTGCTATGGACAGAACACGTGCTGACCATATCGGTATGCTTGCTACTACTATGAACGCTCTTGCACTTGCTGACGCTCTTGAAGCTGTCGGCGTTGAAGTAAGAGTTCAGACAGCCGTTACTATGCAGCAGTTTGCAGAACCCTACATAAGAAACAAGGCTCTCAATCATTTCAAAAAAGGCAGAGCAGTAATATTCGGCTGCGGAACGGGAAATCCATTCTTCTCAACTGATACAGCTGCTTCTCTCAGAGCCGTTGAAATCGAAGCAGATATAATGTTCAAGGCTACTCTTGTAGACGGTGTATATGACAAAGACCCGCATAAATACTCCGATGCCGTAAAATATGAAAAGCTTACATTCAGTGAAGTTCTCAGCGGTGAACTCGGAGTTATGGACAGTACAGCCGCTACTATGTGCCGTGACAACAAAATGGATATGCTTGTTTTTGACCT
>JAEDMB010000118.1 GCA_016303235.1 Oscillospiraceae bacterium | reverse complement strand
TAAAGATTTATGATATTGTCGCACACGTTTTTAATAAAAGCGTTGTCATGTTCAACGAGAATCATAGAAGGCTTGTAAACCTTTATGAGGTTTTCAATCTGAATCCTTGAAATGACATCGATAAAATTCAGCGGTTCGTCCCATATATACAAGTGAGCCTGAGTGCATAGGCTTGAGGCAAGTATAACCTTTTTTCGCTGTCCTTCACTTAATTCTGATATATCTTTTGAAAGCTGATTTCTTTCAAATCCAAGTTTGAATAAAATGGATTTCAGCAGACTTTCATCAACATCGGATTTCATTGCAAAATCTGCAATACTGCCTGATATTCCGGAAATATTCTGAGGTACATATGATATTTTAAGCTGTGAACCCTTGTAAAAATCACCCGAATATTTAATATTTTCACCGCATATAAGCCTGATTATACTTGATTTTCCACAGCCGTTTTTACCGCATAAAGCAACACATTCACCGTTTTTTAAAGTAAAGTTTATGTTTTGGCAGATTATTTTGCTGTCATATTCTATTGAAATATTGCGGAGCGAAAAAAGATTTCCGGAATGATATTTCAGCGGAGAAAGCTTAAGGCTGTCACTTATTTCAATATTTTTCAGAAGTGATGATTTTTCTGATATTTTTTCAGACTGCCTTGACTGTATAGCTTTTGCACGGCTCATCATCTTTTTTGATTTAGCACCCTCATTCGGACGGCGGTTGATATTTTTTTCAGTTTTTGCGGGGTCAAATCCGATTTTGCATTTTTCGGCTTTGTCGGACCATTCTGCTGACTGTCTGAAAGATTTTTCAAGGCGTTTAATATCTTTTTTAAGTTTCTGATTCTGTGATATTTCAGAATTATCCTGCATTTGCTTATTCTGATACCATGCGGAGAAATTTCCCTTGCAGACTTCAATATTATTTCTGTTTATAGAAAGCGTATGGTCAGTACAGCCATCAAGAAAATCCCTGTCATGTGAAATAAGTATAAATCCCTTTTTGGAGTTAAGATATTTGCTTAAGAGTATTCTTCCCTTTGTGTCAAGATGATTTGTAGGTTCATCAATAAGCATAAAGCTGTTTTCCTTAAGGAACATTGCACATATAAGAATTTTTGTCTGTTCGCCGTTTGAGAGTGTAAAGAAAGGGCGGTAAAGAACATCTTCATTTATATCAAGCTTTGCAAGTTCCTTTAAAATTCTCCAGTTTTCGCAGTCCGGACAGATTTCATCAATTATATACATTGTAAGCATTGATGTATCCTGAATATCATAAGGAAAGTATTCAAAATTTACTGATGAAGAAATACTTCCGCTGTATTCATATTTTTTCATCAGAAGTTTCATAAAAGTAGTTTTTCCTCTGCCGTTTCTTCCGGTGAAACCGAGTTTCCAGTCAGTATCTATGCTGAAGCTTACATTTTCAAAGACATTTTCAGAAGCTCCGTCATATGCAAAAGTAAGATTTGATATATTTATTTGTGACATAAAATTAAAACTCCTTATAAAATAGAATTACCGCAGAAATATATAGTTTTCCTGCGGTAATACGGAGCAACAGCATTTATATTATTAACCGGAAAGCATTATATTTCTGCATAAGTGCAACACAACAAAAGGGAATATTCCCCTTGAAAAATGTATGCACTTTTAAATTGATTAGCAGAAATTATAACGCAATTCTTTTCACCTCGTTTTATATTATAAGCATATTATATATCATTTTCAGAATTTTGTCAATATATCTGATATGATTTTTACAATTTCCGTCTGAATATCCTGAATACTTCTGAGCATGTTATTTTCACAGCAGTTAATAATATGCCATGGAGTATTTTTATTATCATGTGAACTTGCATAGATTGCAGAATCACGGCATTTTTTGAGATAATTTATATCAGATTCGTGAATATCCTTTTTTGATTCATCGCCATGATAACGTGCAGATAGTAATTTCTGTGAAATTTCAACCGGAACATCAAGGAATATTACGGCATCGGGGCGGGGAATACCCATTTTATTGTATTCCAAATCATAGAGCCATGAGCAGTATTCATTCCAGTGGGATTTTTCAAGTTTAGTCATCTGATATATTGCATTTGAAGTCGTATATCTTGCGGAAATAATATTCTGTCCTGATTCGTAATCCTTTCCCCAGTCGGATTTATAGCTTGTATATCTGTCAACGGCATACAGGACACTTGCGGAATATGAACTTTTCACAGGATTTTCTTCTTTAAAATTTCCGCTCAGATATTCTGTAATTATTTCACCGCTCGGGGAATCATAATTCGGAAATGTTATAAAACGGCAGTTTCCGAATTTGCTTTGAAGAAGTTCAAATTGTGTACTTTTTCCCGAACCGTCAAGACCTTCTATAATTATAATTTTTCCTTGCATAATTCATTGCCTTTCTTTTTTATAACAGCTGATACATATTTAAAAGGTATGTATTCGCACAGCCATCTTTTATTTTCTGAAAGATAGAAATTAAGACCGTCGCTGTACATTCTTTTTGAATCTATTACAAGCACAACGGGATTTCCATGGCGTGAGCCGACATCAAAAGCGGTTTCAGTATCGACAGAAAGATGTACATGATTTCTTGACATTTTCATTATACCTTTTTGTTGTATTGAATCAAGAAATTGTTCAGCTGTTCCATGATAAAGTATATCAGGCGGAGTAACTGGTAAAAGTTCGAGGTCAACGGGAATTGAATGTCCCTGATTTGCTCTTATTTTAGTTTTGTTTTCGTTGTAGCTGTAACGCTGTTTATCATTTTCACGCACAATTCTGTCAAGAATTTCACGGTCTATAATTCTTCCTCTTTTACGCATTTGTGATAAAAGCTCATCAACATTTACCCAGCCATGTGAATCCATATTAACGTTAAAAGCCTCGGGGTGATGTCTTAAAATATAGCTCAGAGTTTTTCCGAGTCCCTTGTCACTGTTTTCGTAATCCTTTTTATTCACTGAAAGTTTCCCTCCTCGGAGTATGTATTGTAAATTTCGGGTTCTGAAATGTTTTCAGTTTCTGCATAGTCATAAAGATATTCTATAACGCTGTATTCATGTTCGCCGTAAAATACTGTATCTATTGCAATAACTTTTCCGTCCTTACAGTATACGTTGAAATCAGTAACACCTGCATGCCATACTTCGCATATATATTCTTCGTTGTTGATAGTAACGTTATAGGCTTCTATGAACTCATCAACGTCATTAAATTCTGGACGGTCGTTATTCTGAATGATATAGTAAATATATATATCCGAATAATCGGAATCATCATATAAAGTATAGTTTACAGTTTCATCTTCATAGTAGCATCTTGAATAATGCCTGTTTTCAAATTCAAGATTTTCATTTATAATAGCCTTTTCATCTGCTTTTTGCAGACCGCTTTTGTTATAGTAATTTCCGCCTGATTTTGTCGCATATTCATACTGCATTAATTCTCCACGCCTTGCGGTTATATATATTGAAAATTCATCAGCAGTATCAAAGTATTCCCGATAGCTTTCAACTATATGCGGATTTTCAATATTTTCTCCCCTGATTCTTTCGGCACTGAAATCGAAATTATTATTTTCATTGAAATTAAAGCTGTAATCAAAATTGTTTTCATATTGTTCTTCATCATGGTGAATATTCTGCTGACACTGATTGAACTGTTCAAGCATAAATTCTTCATTAAGCATATTTCCCGATTCATAGAGATGATAGTTTTCGATAATATGTGTACCGTTTTCATCGTTATATATTGCACAGCAGATATCACCCTCACAGAAATAAAGAATACATATATTATCGCCTGATACATATATTTCACAGGTGTATTTTTCATTGTAAGCTGTAAAATAACAGCTTTCCTTGTATTCGTAATTATTCATTACATCGTAAAGAAATGATGTTACGCAGTTATCTGTTTTATAATATTCACCGTCAGAATTGTGATGTTCATAGTATTGGCTGTCTTTTCCTATAAAATCGTAGTAATCATTATTTTCACTTCTTTCGATATAATATATATAACTTCCGAAAGAATAGAAATCATGAGTCTTTCCGGATTCTATAAAATATTCGTTGTATATTCCGCTTTTTACAGTATCGAAACATCTTTTTGCCATTTCGCTCTGTTCACAGTAAAAATCTGAATATTTTATTTCATTTCCGTAAAAAAGTGTATTTTCCGCAACGGAAAGAATTTCGCTGTAATCTTTTAAATCGTTTCCGGCAGTAATTTCTTCGGAATATTCGCTTGTTTCCTCTGTAATGTCAGTCTGTATTTCAGTAGTTTCAGCCGTATCTGATATATCTTCATATTCATTCATTTCACCGCATGCCGTAAAATTAAGAACACATAAAACTGCAAGAGCCTTAATAATTTTTATTTTCATATATTCACCCCATTTTTTATTAAGCAAATTATAGCATTAATCAAAAATTATGTCAATATATAATTAAAAAAATGCGGGCGAATTAAATTCGTCCGCAATGAATTTTTTTAGTATTCCATACCCATTTTTATAGCTTTAAGATTATTTTCGATAAGCTTAGCTTTTGCAGGAGGTACAACCTTTTCAACAGCTTTCTGCATAGTATCGAAAGTGAAAAGATTAGTTTCCTTGATGAGCTTGCCGAGGAGTACCATATTTGAACCGCCTTTTAATCCATGAGTATCAGCCATTTCAGTAGACGGAATATAGAAACATTCTATATCAGTTCTTTCGCACTTTGAATCAACAAGAGTTGAATCTATAAATACTTTTCCGTTTGGCTTTACGGCATTTATGAACTTGTCATATGAAGGGCCGTTCATAGCAATGAGAATATCGGGATTAAGTATCAGCGGAGAACCTATCGGTTCATCGGAAATACATACTGAACAGTTGGCAGTACCGCCACGCATTTCAGGGCCATAGGAGGGAAGCCATGAAAGTTCCTTTGAATCCATAAGACCGCAGTATGCAAGAATTTTTCCGGCAAAGAGAACACCCTGTCCGCCGAATCCGGCAAGAAGTATTTCAGTAGTCATTACTTTTCTTCCTCCTTTGCGGTAACATCTTTATAAACTCCGAGAGGATAATAAGGAATCATTTCGTCCTGAAGTCTCTTGATAGCGTCAACAGGAGAGAGTCCCCAGTTAGTAGGGCATGTAGAAAGAATTTCAATAATTGAAAGTCCTCTTTTTTCTTTCTGATTTTCAAAAGCCTTGCGGATAGCCTTTTTAGCCTCTCTGATATGCGGAATTGTATCAACGGCAACTCTCTGAGCAAGAGCAGTTCCGGAAAGTGTTGCCATAAGTTCGCATACTCTTACAGGGTATCCGGCAAGCTGTGGGTCACGTCCGAAAGGTGTAGTCTGTGTAACCTGTCCGGGGATTGTTGTGGGAGCCATCTGACCACCAGTCATTCCGTAGATGGTATTGTTTATGAATATAATAACGATATTTTCACCTCTTGCACCAACGTGAACTGTTTCAGCAGTACCGATAGCAGCAAGGTCGCCGTCACCCTGATATGTAAACACGAATTTATCGGGATTTGTTCTTTTTACGCCTGTTGCAACAGCCGGAGCTCTTCCGTGAGGAGCTTCAATCATATCACAGCCGAAATAATCATATGCCATTACGGCACAGCCTACCGGACATACACCGATAGTATCGCCTTCGATATCCATTTCATCGATTACTTCGCATACAAGACGGTGAACTATACCGTGAGAACAGCCGGGACAGTAATGTGTAGGGACATCAAGGAGTGACTTGGGTCTTTCAAATACGACAGCCATTAATTTTTGCCTCCAATCTTTTTGATTTCTTCAAGAACTTCAGCTGGAGTCGGAATAACTCCGCCTGTTCTTCCGAAGAATGATACAGGCTTTGAACAGTTTATAGCAAGCTTTACGTCATCAATCATCTGACCCATTGACATTTCAACGCAGAGAA
>JAEDMB010000117.1 GCA_016303235.1 Oscillospiraceae bacterium | reverse complement strand
AGAAATAAGGACTGCTCTTTAAAAGAAGTCAGTCTTAATGAACTGTTTCTTAATGCACATGAATATGCTGAACTTGCCGGAGAAACAAAAACTCAGGATATGGCAGTTTTAAAGCTTCTGCTTGCAGTTGTGCATACGGTTTTTTCAAGATATGACCTTAACGGTGATGATACAGATATTGAAAGCAATGCTGATATTCTTTTTGACAACTGGGCAGAAATGTGGAAAAACGGCAAATTCCCGTCAAAGCCGTTTGAAAGGTATTTTTCGGAATGGCATGAAAGATTCTGGCTTTTTGATGAAGGGTGTATATAAATTTGCTCCGAAACATTATGATACTTCAAAAAAAGCGTGGCAGGAATTTGGTTCTGTTGCGGTAGGAAAGGAAAACACTGAAAAATATCATTCAGCCGGAGTGCTTTCTTTCGTGAAAACTCTGAAAGATATGGGTATGCTTGAAAATGACTACATGTTAAACGTTGTAACAGCAGGTGTTATTTACAATTATAAACAGGCTACTTCACTGCCAGTATTGGACGTTGCAAGCGATACACTCATATTTCATTCACAGCTTCTGCTTGATTCGGGTTCTGCATGGAGAACGAGAATAAACATGGAAATCGAAAAATGTGAACAGGTCGCAAAGAAAGTATATTCACTCAGCATAGATTTGCAGAAATCAGCCGGTGCTGACGGCGACAAGCTGACCGGCAACGAAGAAAAAGTATTATTCTATGACAATATAGACCGCACTTTCAGAATATGGCTTTCGGAACTTAAACCGGAATATGATTTGAAAGAATATACAAGCATACTTGAAAAAAAGCTTTTAAGAACAGCTCTGAGAACAGGCGAGGAAATGGTGTCATATACATCAGAATCGACTATATTCGGATATGTAAAAAAGGATACAAAGAAAGATACAAAATATATTCTTTCGTCAGCGGACGCTCTCAACAGATACACAGGAAGTATCAGAAAAATATTTGAACTGGCAGGTGATGAAAATGAGCAGAAGTGATATGGTATACAGCTATACTGAAAGAAAAATAAATTATCTTGAAAGCATAGCAAATACGGGAGCAGGTAAAGGCATTATGGCTGAGCTCAGGCGTGGCGTAGGAAAAAAAGTCGGAGAACTTCCCGAACTCTGGGGGATTGTATTCGACAGAATACCCGAAGAACTTCTCGGATTAAATGAACCGTCATTTGCTGAATGGGCAGTATATACTGCACTTACACTGTATGCACTTCATTGTCAGGGCAGTGATGAAAGTATGCATAAAAAAGATATTTCTTTCGGAAATGCAGTATCAATGCTTGCTGAAAATGAAGATGACCAACAGCGTATTATTAACAGGCTCAATGTTGTTGCAGTATCAGTTACACAGGAAGATATATCTCATAATATGAGAAGAATTATTCAGCTTTTGAAAAACAAAGGTATAAAGCTTGACTATGCACGTCTTGCAAAAGAGCTTTATTTATTTGGTTCAGATGAGTATTCATTTAAAGTAAAACTTTCATGGGCAAGGGATTTTTACCGTTGCAGAAACAATAAAAAAGATGAGGGAGAAGATAAATAATGGATAAGAAAAGATTATATGTAGATTTTCATGTTATACAGACAGTTCCGCCGAGCTGTATAAACCGTGATGATACAGGCAGACCTAAAACAGCAGTATATGGAGGTGCAAACAGAGCAAGAGTTTCAAGCCAGTGATGGAAACATGCTATGAGAGAAATGTTTCATGATATTTTCAGCGATAAAAATTCAGGATTCAGAACAAAATATGCCATTGAGCTTGTTGCGGATTCACTGAAAAAAATATCTCCGGAAATCAGTGATGAAAATGCTGAAAAAGAATCAGTTAAAGCTCTCGAAAATGCCGGACTTAAAACCAAAAAGAGCAAAAACGGAAAAAATGTAACAGATGCATTGTTTTTTATAAGCTCTGTTCAGGCTGAAAAACTTGCGGAACTTATTGCCAACGGCGAAAATGATAAAAAAGCTTATGTTGAGGCACTCCAGTCATCACCGTCAATAGATATAGCTCTTTGAAGATTCCCTTGAAGAACTTAACAGGCTGAAATTCGGAATAAGGGCTGACCACGAGGGAAAGCTTGTGCGTGACTATCACACGGCAGTTCCTGAAAATGCCAAAAAAAATGATTCCTATACAACAAACCGCTATTATCTTGCCGATGCGGTATTTTTAGCAGGTCTTGAAAGTGATGATACAGATAAGCTCAAAGAAATTGAAAACGCTCTGAAAAATCCCGCTCACCCGCTTTTTCTCGGCAGACGCTCATGTCCTCCTTCTATGCCTCTTGTTATGGGTATCCGTGAAACCGATTTGCTTACGGCACTTAAATCTGAACCCTGGCTTCTTGAAGAATGGAGGCAGAAAAAAATATATGATGAAGAAAGCAGAAAGCTCCGTATAATTACAGACAGTGACAAGGACGAAAACGGTTCAGTAATGCGTGATGTTCCGTTATCATTCAGCCCTGTGCAGAGAAAATTCGGCTGGAGAAATGTTAAGGACTGCGGATATATTTACGCAATGACTGCAACGGAAGATACAGAACATAATCCTATGGCAGAATTGGAGTGAGATAATGTTTTTATCAAGAATACAGCTTAATTTAAATAACAGAAATACCATGAAAGCTCTCAGTTCTTCGAGTATTTTTCATGGTGCTGTCGAAAGAGCCTTTACAGGCGAAAGGAAACGTAATTTATGGCGTATTGACTGCCTTAACGGAAAAATGTATCTTCTTCTTCTTCTGAGCAGTTCAGAACCGGATTTGGACAGCTTTTGCCAACAGTTCGGCGAAAATGATGTATGTGCGGAAAAAAAGTCTTATGACGGACTCCTTGAAAGAATAAAAAACGGTAGCAAGTGGAGATTCCGCATTACTGCAAATCCTACAAAGTCTGTTTTAAGAAAAAATGAAAAAAGCAAGGTATACGCACATATAACTGTTGATTATCAGAAAAAATGGCTTATGGAAAAGTCATCAAAAAACGGCTTTTCATTGTCAGAAGATTCATTCAGTGTCGTTCAGAGCAAATGGCTTAGATTTTATAAAAAGGAAAGCAGAGCAGTATCCTTGCTTTCTGTAACTTATGAAGGCATTCTTGAAGTTACAGATGAGGAATTATTCAGAAATGCACTCATAAACGGAATAGGCAGAGGAAAAGCTTACGGAATGGGACTTCTGACAGTAATGCATATCTGAGGTAATGCTATGAATGATACAGCAGGTATGATAAAGCCCGATATACAGGAACTTCCGCAGATATCCGACAGAATGACGTTCCTTTATCTCGAAAGATGTAAAATAAACCGTCAGGACAGTGCGGTTACTGTGCTTGATGAAAAGGGGATGATTTATATACCCTCCGGAAACATTTCGGTTCTTCTTCTCGGTCCCGGTACTGAAATAACAATTCCTGTTGCTTTTGAAATAGCATCATGCGAAACGGAAGATATATCGGGAACTGTAAGACGACGTGTCAGAGATGAAATGACTAAAGCTCATATTCTTGAAAGAATGGTAAGAGATATAAAATATCTGCTTGTGCCTGAAGATAATTACGATGAAAATAAAACAATTTATCTCTGGGACGATAAGAAAAATACTGTTGATTCAGGAAAACAGTACCATTTCGGTAAAGAATTATGATGGTAGTTATAACAATAAGTTGCTGTCCGCCTAAATTGCGTGGTGACCTTACAAAATGGCTTATAGAAATAGATACCGGCGTTTATGTCGGAAACCTTAACGCAAGAATCCGTGATGCAGTCTGGGACAGAATTTGCGAAAATATCAAGAACGGCCGTGCATCAATGGCTTACAGTACAAACAATGAACAGAAACTTGATTTCCGTATACATAATACAGACTGGGAACCTGTCGATTATGACGGTATCAGGCTTGTAAGGCATAATATAAACAATAACAGCGATAATGAAAAATACCGGCAGACATCAAAGGCAAATATTCAGCATATAGACAGTCTTTCCCAGAAAAAGAAAAAATCTTTTGAACAGACAGAGAGTTATGTTGTAATTGATATAGAAACAACGGGACTTGCTGATGATGACGAAATAATCGAAATTGGTGCTTTGCGTATTGAAAACGGTCAGCCCGTTGATTCTTATTCAGCACTTGTAAAATGCAGAAAAACAATATCAAAGGAAATAACAGAATTAACAGGAATCACAAAGGAGGAAATAAATGAAAGGGGAGTGCCTGTTGAAAAGGCACTTGAGGATTTTTTGAATTTTTGCGGAAATGATGAACTTTTAGGGCATAATATCAGTTTTGGTTTGAAATACTTGATATCCGCAGTTATACCCTTAAATCAGTAGCTGAAAATTTAGGGATTGAATATGGGCGGTTACACAGGGTATCTGATGACTGTATGCTTACTTATAGGATTTTTGAGAAGTTAAAGGAAAAATAGAGCTTTGAAATATTTAAAGTCCGATTTTTCGTTGTTTTCTTAGTCTTTTCCCCGCGTTGGTGGGGGTGATCCTACGCATAGTATCAGTTGTCTTATTATTTATAACTTTTCCCCGCACATGCGGGGGTGATCCTTTTGCGGAAAAAGTAACAACGACAAAAGTGTAAATTTACACGCAAAATGCAAAAAATTTACACGCAAAATACAAAAAACTGCTGAAAAAATTACAGAGCGTAAAAAAAACCGATAAATTTTAAATGACTTTATAATAAAAAAACGCTCCTGAAAGACCTTTAAAATTGTCTTTTAGGAGCGTTTTAATAGTTTTTCAGAAACGTTTCAGGAGTTATTTTTCTGATTTCCGTGAAATTCCTTAATAAGAAATTCGCCTGTTTTCTTCTGTTTATTTGGAATATATTATATCAGGTCACTGATACTGCAATCAAGATATTCACAGATTCTGTCGAGGTGTTCAACATTCAGACGTTCGGACATTTCATTATAAATATCACTTATTGTTGAAGGTCTGATGCCGGTCTGACGGGAGAGTTCCGCCTGAGTTATTCTTTTTTCACCGAGCATTCGGGAGAGATGAATTTTAATCATAATGTAACCGCCTTTATATATAGTATAGTTTTAAGCAACTATATTATACATTAATAAGTAACGGCACAGTATTAAAATGTTGTATAACAACTATTACAGTTATATTATATCGTTTTCGTGTCAAACATAGCCTGAAAAAGCGGTTCAGTTTCAAGACCGTTTTCAATGTATCCGTCAAGAACTTCGTTGAAATATTCCTCACTTGGAAGAGCTTTTTCAAAGCCATTATTAATTATATAAATAAGAGCATTTACCGATTCGCCGTTTATATTTACAGGAATATATTTCTTGCTGTACAATTCCGGACAGTCTTCGTATCTGTCAAGAGCCGTTTCATCAGAATCACTTACCGCCCATATCATAACATCAAGCGTTGAATTTTCGTCCGGAATTACTGTCAGATATGAATAATTTTCTGTACCTTTAAAGGCGAGTTTGTAATTTTCAAGCTTTGATTTGCAAATATATTTTGCATCAGGACATCTGATTGCCATTGAAATTAGATTTGTATTGCTTCCGTAAGCTATATATGATTTCATAAATTTATTCCTTTCTGAAGATTGACTTTTTGATGTAAATGAAGTATAATAATTAAAAGTTGTGTGAACACTGCTGTAAATAGAAACTTTAGGAGGAGCAAAATTGAAAAAAATATTGAATGTTTTGTTTTACTTACCAATGCCAATTATAGGAATTTATTATGGTGTTTGGTTTTCTATACCGGGGGATAGTGATACGATTCCATTAATGTCAATGTTGACTGGAATAATTTTGGTTGCCCTTCCAATGCTTGTATTGAGCATATTAAATATTGCAATGTTTATTATAAATATCAAATGCAACAATATTAATAAAAGAATTATAGTGAACGCAAAAAAGATTTTTATTTAAAAGAGCAAAGTGCAGCCAATTG
>JAEDMB010000116.1 GCA_016303235.1 Oscillospiraceae bacterium | reverse complement strand
TCAAGCATTTTTGCAACAATTCTTATACCGTCAAGCATTTCGTCAGGGTGTTCGAGCATAGTTCTGTAATCGGAAGTAATATAAGGCTCGCACTCCGCACCGTTAAGAAGAAGTGTATCTATTTTGTTTTTAGGATTCAGCTTGATATGTGTCGGAAATCCCGCACCGCCAAGACCTACCATACCGCTTTCCCTTACTGCTTTTATAAAGCTTTCACGGTCAGTAATGACAGGAGGCTTAACCGTATCGGAAACAGTCTGCAATCCGTCACATTCAATTTCGACAGCCTTGCAGGTGTTGCCGTCAATCATTCTGTAATCGGATATGCTTTTTACAGTTCCCGAAACGCCCGAATGTACCGGAACGGAGAAAGGAACATCACAGTCACCGATTTTCTGACCAACTGCAACAGTATCCTTGACTTTTACAGTCGGGGTACAAGGTTTTCCCATATTCATGCACATGGGAATTTTAACCGACTGTGGCAAAGGGATTTTTTCGACCGCAGAATTCTGAGTATTTTTGTTATGCGGTACTTTAATGCTGTTAAGTTTTTTCATACTAATATCATTCCTTTGTAAATTAGAATAATTATATTATGTCTTGTCAGGCAGTCTGTAATTCGGATTATATTTTCTTTGATGTCGTACCGTAACCCGTCCGAGTTCTTGTAATACTGTCCTCGCTAATCTGAATAAGCTTAAAAAGCGAAGAAGAATACTGTGGATAATCCTTTGCAATTGTTGAAGTAGTAAGATAAAGCGTATTAAAATTAGTAATACTGTCATTGCCGTCAAGGGAGATACCGCATGAGGAGGCTTTGACATCAGCTTCACTCATAGCAATAATAGCATCTGCACTGTCATTAGCAATAACTTTAGGAATTTTAAAAAGCTTCTGGTCATTATGGGGATTGGCATTATATATAAGTCTGAAAAGCTTGTAGACAGAAAGCATAAGATAAGAGCCGACTTCTTTTATAAGAGTAATGCTCCCCGCTTTCTGAGCAAGGCTGAAAAGCAGACTGATTGAATTATTAATAATCTTGCGGTTAAAGTTAATAATCTGAGGGGAGGGCATTTTATTATTTCCGTCATCATCGGGAATATCCTCAATAGTGATGACTTTTCCCTCCGGTTCAGGAGTTCTTCCAAGGAGATAGTCACATGAAACATTGTAATAATCTGCAATCTTGACGAGAAAATTAAGACCGCATTCACGGATTCCCTTTTCATAGTGAGAAAGCAGAGCCTGAGATATTCCCAAATCAGCAGCAGCCTGTTTCTGACTGATTTGTCTTTCTTTTCTCTGAAGTGTAATTATTCGGGCAAAATCAGAATTCATAACGAAAAATTCTCCTTACAAATATATTTTCTTGCAATAATTTACGATATATGATATAATAATTATAATACAATTTGTATAACAAGTAAATAGATTTTTATGTGAAATAATTTCAAAATTATTCGCAAGAGTTTAGCACTTTTCACAAAATGTAAAAATTTTTATTGTGATTTTGTGAAATTTTACTACTTTAAGGAAAGGACTGTTAAAATGAGAGCATACAGAATAAGTCTTATACGCCACGGGCAGACAACGGCAAACAAAAAAGGAATTTATATCGGTAGCAGGACAGATTATCCGCTTTCTGATTTCGGGACAGCAGAGCTTTACAACAAAATGGAGGAATTTGAATATCCGAGAGTTGAAAAGGTATACAGTTCACCTCTTAAAAGATGCACTGAAACGGCAGAAATATTATTTCCGGAAAAGGAACTCTGTATAGTTGATAATCTCCGTGAGCTTGATTTGGGAGATTTTGAGGGAAAAACCGTTGATGAGCTTATAAACCGTCAGGATTATAAGGACTGGCTGAAAGGCGGAATCTCAAACCGTCCGCCATCAGGAGAAAGCATTGAGGAGCTTTCAGTACGTACATACAAGGCACTTCACGAAATAATAATGGATATGATGAATGAGGAAATTTCCCACAGTGCAATAATAACGCATTACGGAATAATATCAAATATGATTGCAGGTTTCGGACTTCCGAAAATGGACCCCCGAACTCTTGAATGTCCGGCAGGAGAGGGATTTGAAATAATAGTTACGGCAAAGATGTGGCAACAGTCACAGGCTTTTGAGATTATGGGAATCGTACCATATGAAAGAATACCCGAATCGGAAGAAACAGAAATTATGGAATAAAAATCATAAAATCCCGCAAAATATCACAGAGGTGATTTTTTGTGAAACTTTATCAGATAAAGGAATATTCCGGAAAAGCTCTTAAGGGCAGACGTGCAGAAGCTTTTATGATTTCACTGTGTATTCCGGCAGTAATAGTTTTTTTCAGACTTGCAGAATTATGTATTTCAAGCGTAATTCTTTATTTCAGCAGTCTCACTCCAATGGAGCTTTTTTATGGTTCTGAAATATGGTGGACACTTTCTGACTTTTTATTTACAATACTGAAAATAATAATGCTTTCCGCAGTAATTCCGTCTGTAATAAAATACTTTTCCGGAATACTTGAAATAAATCTTCCTGAACAGAAAGATACAAAGCTTTTCGGAAAAAATCTGACTATGAATTTTATTATAAAGGCAATATCACTTATATTTCTGATACCGGTTATAATATCCGGATATATTTCGGCAAGGCTGATAATTAAAGGGAACGGCAGTTC
This sequence comes from Oscillospiraceae bacterium, assembly GCA_016303235.1. Lineage (GTDB taxonomy): Bacteria > Bacillota > Clostridia > Oscillospirales > Ruminococcaceae > Ruminococcus. The sequence goes on along the minus strand of JAEDMB010000116.1, from coordinate 3,403 downwards.
AGTTTTTCTGACCGTTCATACACTTATGCTGACAATTATTTTCCTTGCATTATGGATATGGGCATTATCGGGAATTACTGCACTTCCCTTTTTAATATACAGAAATCCCGAAAAAAAGATTTTAAGGCTTGTATCAGTATCATTCAGAATAATGAAAAACTCAAGGAAAGGGCTTTTCAAGATAATATTATTCTATATATCATTCTGTCTGATACCGTTTGCATTTATTTACGTCCTGCCGGAATTTTTTACATCTTTAACGCTTTATATAAACATCTGCATAAAGGAGGCTGAATATATTGGCGGAAAAAATCTTTACAGCAGAAATTCAGAATCCCTTGACACTGCAAAAATTTCTCACAGAAAAAAAAGGCGTATCAAAACGGCTTCTGACAAAGCTTAAACGCATACCTATGGGAATCACAAGAAACGGATTGCCAATCCGCAGTATAGATACGGTCTGTAACGGCGATATTATTAAGCTTAATCTGAGTGATGAAAAGTTTCTTGAACCAAATCCGGAATTAAAAGTTCCTGTAATATTTGAAAATGAAGATATAGCAATTTTTGAAAAGCCTGCCGGTATGCCCGTACACCCGTCAATAAAGCATCAGGGTGATACCTTAGGGAACTGTTTTGCATATCTCTATCCGGAATTTACATTCAGACCAATAAACCGCCTTGACTGCAACACATCGGGATTATGTGCCGTTGCAAAAAATTCATACGGTGCATCGCATTATCAGGGAAAAATCAAAAAAACATATTTCGCAGTTGCAGAGGGAATAACGGAAGAATCCGGAACTATAAATGCTCCCATAGCGAGGGAGCGTGAATCAATAATTTTAAGATGTGTGCGTGAGGACGGTCAGAAAGCCGTAACGCATTACAAAAGACTCTTGTTTAATGAAAAATATTCACTGCTTGAAGTAAATCCCGAAACAGGAAGAACTCATCAGATAAGAGTGCATTTTGCATATATAGGTCACCCTCTTGCGGGTGATGATATGTACGGAGGAAAAACCGATATTATAAACCGTCAGGCACTTCACTGCGGTATTATGGAATTTGACGGAAAAATTATAAAATCACAGTTAAGCAGTGATATTTCAGATATTTTTGAGGAGGATTTTTTAATATGAATAAAATAGCAAGCTTTCAGGTAGACCATACAAAATTCGGAATCGGCATGTATATATCAAGAATTGACGGAGATATTGTTACCTATGATATAAGAATGGTAAAGCCAAACGGAGGTATATATATAGAAAATCCGTCACTCCACACAATAGAACATCTTTTTGCAACATATGCAAGAAATTCAGAATTTAAGGACAGTGTAATCTATGTAGGCCCTATGGGTTGCCGTACAGGATTTTATCTCCTTGCAAGAAATCTCAGCAGTGAGAACGCAATAAAGCTCGTAAGGGATTCATTTGAATTTATATCCGGATTTGAGGGAACTATCCCCGGAACTACAATAGAAGAATGTGGGAACTATCTTGAACATAATCTCGAATCGGCAAAAAAAGATGTACTCCCATTACTGAAAAAACTGGAAAATTACACTCCCGAAATGCTTGATTATTCATGGCATTTTTCAAAAAAGTGATTATCCGTTTTTGTGCAATGCTACGAAAAATTATAATAATAAGGAAAATAATTACACAAATGATTGATTTTTTTCTTATATATCGTTATAATATTTAGTATCATATAAAAAAGGAGTAATTTTCTTGTTAAACGAATTTTCAGATTTTATTGCAGGATTCGGTGAAAACAGTATAGAAATAATAAAATCATCATTAAAGCTTATTGTAAAATTTATTTCAGCAATATGCCATGGTACTGTAAGATTTATCACCGAAATTCTGAAAGGAATCATAAACATAATTAAATTTATATTCAGCCCTTTCAAAAGAAAAATGAAATTTACCGCTGAACTCGGAAAATCAATAAAAAATGCAAAAAAACAGGGTACAGGGAAATTTATAGCAGAAATTTTCAGAAGTATTTTCAGATATTTATTTTCAGATGAGGGAATTGTATGCACTGCATTCAACTATATTCTGCCCATATTTTCAGTAGCATTTCTTATAGGAATAATCCGCTACGGAATGGGTCTTGAATACGGAATAAGCGTTGAATACAACGGAAAAAATCTCGGAATTATATCCGAAGAATCTGAATTTGATGAAGCTGCAAAGGAAGTACAGAAAAGAATATCATATGTTGATGACAACGAATATATCGAATTTTCACCGAAATTTTCACTTAAAATAATTTCTGAAGATGACAGCTTTATGAGTACCCAGCAACTTGCAAACAAAATGCTTTCCGAATCAAACAGGGAACTTGCAGAGGCTTACGGAATATATGTTGACGGTCAGTTTATAGGTGCAGTCCGTGATAAAAACAAGGTTTCAGATACTATGACAAAAAATCTGCTTGACTATAAGGTTGACGGCGAAATAAGAGATATGCGTTACAGCAAAAGCATTGATTATGTCGAAGGAATATATCTCACCGAAAGCGTAATATCAGAAGATGAGGCAATAAAAAAATTAACCGCAAAAAATTACGTTACAGGCAGTTATGTCGTACAGCCGGCTGATTCAATCGTAAGTGTATGCCAGAAATACAATATGACTGAGGAAAAGCTCAAGGAATTAAATCCCTCTCTTAATGACGATGAATCACTTGTTGCCGGAACAGTTATAAAAGTTCTCGAATCGGAAAGCTTTATCCCGATACAGTATATAAGAGAGCTTGAAACAACATCTTTTATAGATTATGAAACAGTAGAAGTCGAAACAAGTGAAATAAATTTAGGCAGAAGTGAACTGCTTGTGAAAGGTTCAAGAGGAGAAAAGCAGAATAAAATCGAAGTTACATATATTGACGGTGCGGAACGTTCAAGAAAGGTTTTAAGCAGTGTAATCACTAAAGAACCAATCGTTGAGCAAATCGGAATAGGAACATATACCGCAAAGCCTGCAAGTGAAGATACAGTGCTTACAGGTTCGGGAAAATTCGCATGGCCTGTTGACGGAGGATTTATAAGTGACCCGTTTATAAGCGACAGAAATCACAAGGGAATGGATATTGCTGCACCTGCCGGAACTGATATATATGCCGCTGCTGACGGAGTTGTTGTCGCATCTGGCTGGAATACCGGCGGATACGGTTATTTTGTAATGATTGACCATCTTGACGGCTATGAAACATTATATGGTCACTGCAGTGGTCTTTACGTTGCAGAGGGTCAGACCGTTACAAGAGGACAGCTTATAGCATGTGTCGGAAGTACAGGAGATTCAACAGGAAATCACTGTCATTTTGAAGTAAGGGAAAGCGGTATGTGTGTCAATCCGGCAAGCTATATAAATACAGCAGAATAATT
>JAEDMB010000115.1 GCA_016303235.1 Oscillospiraceae bacterium | reverse complement strand
ACTTTTTTGATGTTTTTCAGCTTACGCAAAACGTTCAATTATGGCTATATTACGTTATTTTGAAAAATTAGTGTTTCTCAGCTTACGTGCTGTGAGCAACCTTTTAGGGGTCAGTTTTGGGGTCAAATTAAAGGTTCATCTAAAAATTAGTCTATAGGAAGTAAGGAAGAATAATTTTAGTTTTAAGCATATGTATTTTTCTCACAGTTTTAATTCATACATACGTTGTAGACTACTTTTTGTATGAACTAGACTCAGACTCAAACTTAAGAATATCTTTATTTAAAAATATCCGTTTCTTCCGCATAAAAATCAAAAAGTATTTATTAATTAAACATTAACAAAATTCATTGCATCATAGAATGAAAATTTGTCAAGTATAAAATATCTTAGCATACTAAAAGCCTTTATGGACGGAATTTCATTTGTTTTGGCTGTAGTAATATCTGCATACTGACATTTACATTTAACTGCAAGTGATTCAAGAGCAATATTTAAATCTTTGCAGTCTTGTTCATCAGAACATACCGAAACTATAACCATTTTAATTTTTTTATCAACTTTTTTTATTTTGTTGATAAGCTGTTCATAAGCATTGATTATCTCAGTAACAGACTTATAACCTCTTTCAATATCAGTTTCACCAAACTGTAAAATTACTTTTTTAGGTGCAAGTATCATTACAGCATCATCGATTAGTTCTTGTGCATCGAAAACTGAAAGGTCTGCAAAGCTACGATTATAAACATTGCAGTTAATATTGAATGTCTGTCCGAGTTCTGAAACAGGAATATTCTTTGCAAAAGTTGAGCCGAAAAAGACTACTCCGCCTTTTTGTGCCACTTTGTTTAATCTTGTATAACAGTCAAGTTCGTTTTTGTATTCGTTCATAATATATTCCTCCTTAATGCTGTACAGCTATTTCGTCATGTACAACCATTTTCTTTGAATCAATGAGTTTATTTCTGAAATAAATAATTATTCCAAGAGATACCATTGCGATATTTACAAGGTAGAAGAACATTACATACCAGTGTACCGTTTCATACCATGGTGCAGGAGCATTACTTATAATAAGTGCGAATTTTCCTGCAAGAGCGAAAACATATCCCAGCCATATAAAAGTATAGAATAATACGCTCGTACCCTTTGCACTTCTTGATTTCCATGCCTTGACTATATTCAAAGGCCATGAAATACCGAAAAGTAATACCATCATCATTTCCATTACGCTTGCAAAAGTTTCCATAAATAAACCTCCGTATGTTTTATTACAAGTAAATTTTACATCATTCCTGATGAAAAAGCAATCATCTGAAATTATTGAACATCATATTGTAATTTTTTCTGCTTTTTTTACTTTCAAAAGTATTTTCGGGATTTTCAAAACCCTGAAAATGTGATATAATTTAATAAACAAGATTAAATGAAAGGCGGTAATGAAAGTTTTGAAAAAACGTCCTGTAAAAAAAATACAGCGTGAGATATTTTCCACACTGATGATACTTGTTTCATTTATGACTGTCTTAATTGCAGTTTTCAGTATATGGGTAAATCTGAACTCTGAAAGAAAAAGTCTTGATGAAAACCTGAAAAACATTGCTCAGGCAGTTTCACAATCAAATATAGTTCAGACAGAACTTGAAAATTCAGATAGCCCCGTTGCCGATATAACTTGTGACTATCTTGATACAATGAAGCAGTCAATGTCAAATATTGATGTTATTTCCCTTATTGATAAAGATAATCTGCGAAATTATCACACTAATAAAGAATTGATAAACACTCATTATAATGGTACTGTTCCAGATTTTGATACTTTCGGCTATTCAGCATATGTCGAAAGCAGTACAGGACCTTCAGGCTCACAAAGACGTGCATATGCTCCCGTTTATGATAAAGACGGCAATTATACAGGATTTGTTATTGCTGTAATGCTCAACCGAAACATAAACAGGATAGTATTCAATACAATATTCATTCATATTGTCTGTACGATGGGAGTTATTATATTCGCGATTATTCTTTCATCAATTCTTTCAAAGCGAATTAAGGAGAATCTGCTTGGTTATGAGCCTGATACATTCAGTGCAATGTTCAGTATTCGTGAAAATATTCTTGAATCACTTGAAGAAGGTATAATTGCAGTTGACAAGGACGAAAATATCATTTATATGAATAAATCAGCTGAATCCATGATGAACGGTTCAAGCAATATAGTTACTGATATGTCATTGAAAACTACTCTTGAAACGGGTGAAAAAAGTTTTCATATACCTTTGCATTTCATTAAAGGCTCAGATATCATTGCTGATAAGATACCTGTCATGGAAAATGATAATATTGAAGGTGCATTATGTATCCTGCGTGACAGAACTGAACTGACACGCATTGCCGAAGATTTATCGGGAGTACGTTTTCTTGTGGAGTCAATGCGGGCAAATAATCATGATTTCACAAATAAACTTCATGTCATACTCGGACTTATTCAAATGGGAAATACTCAGGAGGCAAGTGAGTATATCACTAATCTTACTTCAATTCAGCAGAGTTTTATTCACAGAATAATGAAGAATATTGATGACCCTACAATATGTGCATTGCTTATCGGCAAATATTCACGCTCGGCAGAACTCAACGTTCAGTTTAGTATTGAAAAGGAGAGCTGTCTGCACCGTAATAATATATCTCTTCCGTCAGGTGACCTTGTGACAATAATTGGAAATCTTATTGAAAACTCTCTTGATTCTCTTAATTCAACCAGTAAACAGCCTAAACAACTATCAATAGGTATTTTTACTCAGCCTCATGCAATGATAATCAATGTTGATGATACAGGAACAGGTATTCCAGACGAAATTAAAGACGATATATTCAGAAACGGATTTTCTACTAAAGGTGACGGCAGAGGTACAGGCTTATACATAGTGAATGAACTTATAAAAAAATATAACGGAACTATCAGCGTTGAGTCTGAAAAGGATATGGGAACTTCATTTACAATTACTCTTACAGATTAAGGAGAAAATTATGTACGAAGTATTAATAGTCGAAGACGACCCGATGGTCGCTATGATTAACAAGCAATATGTAAATCAGAATAATCATTTTCATGTGTGTGCAGTCTGTCGTGACGGCAATTCTGCTCTTGAATATCTTCAGAACAACGTAATTCACCTTGTTATACTTGACCAGTATATGCCACAGATGAATGGTCTTACTCTGCTTCGCATGATAAGAGAAAAAGAACTGCCCGTTTCAGTTATTATGGTTACAGCCGCAAACGACAGCACAACTATTGAAGAAGCATTAAGACTTGGTATAGTTGATTATCTTGTGAAACCGTTTTACAATTCAAGATTTCAGCAGGCTCTTGAAACCTTTATCAGCCGACAGGATGCGTTTCATGACCTTTCAGCATTCAAACAGCACCATATTGATGCACTTCTTGAAAATAACCTGAAATCTTCAAAAACATCTGAACAGTTCCCGAAAGGTATTCAGGAACAGACTTTAGAAAAAATGTGTCAGTTTATGAAGGAAAACAGAAATAATGAATTCACCAGTGAAGTGATTGCAGATAAAGTTGGACTTTCAAGAGTGACTGTTCGCAGATATATGAATTACCTCCTTGAAAAAGGAAGCATTGTAGGACGTATGAATTACGAAACAGGCGGAAGACCTTGTATGCTTTATCGATGGAATGAGTAAAAAATACAGGAGAATAAAAATGACATTACAACAGCTTAAATACATAATTACAACAGCCGAAAAAAAGAATATCAGTGAATCTGCAAAAGAACTGTTTATTTCTCAGCCAAGTCTTACAAATGCAATAAAAGAACTTGAAAATCAACTTAATATCGTGATTTTTCAAAGGAGTAACAAAGGAGTATCAATTACAAAGGACGGTGAGGAATTTCTGCGATATGCCCGTCAGGTTGTGGAGCAGGCAAATCTGCTTGAGGATAAATACTGTGGTAAACAAAAAAGAAAACGTGATTTCAGTGTATCTGCTCAGCATTACTCTTTTGCTGTAAATGCCTTTGTTGACCTTATCAAGAAATTCGGTGAGGATAAGTATGATTTCAAGCTCAGGGAAACTCAGACTTACGAAATAATTGAAGATGTGAGATGCCTGAAAAGTGAAATAGGTATTCTGTATCTTACTGAATTTAATGAAACTGTAATCAGAAAATTACTGAAACAGAGTGACCTTGAATTTACGGAACTGTTTACGGCTAAACCACATGTTTTTATATGCAAAACACATCCTCTTGCAAACAGAGAAAGTGTTTCTCTTGAAGATTTAGAGGATTACCCTTATCTTTCCTTTGAACAGGGAGAACATAACTCATTTTACTTTTCAGAGGAAATTCTCAGTACTGCTGAACATTCAAAGAATATACGTGTACGTGACCGTGCAACACTTTTCAATCTGCTTATTGGTCTTAATGGTTATACTATTTCAAGCGGAGTCATAGACCGAAAGCTGAATGGAAACAATATTATCTCGGTACCTTTGAATGAAAACTGCGAAATGAATATAGGATACATTACAAATAAGAAAGCTGTTTTGTCTCCTATGGCAGAATATTATATAAATGCTATCAGAAAATATTTCTGATATAGTTTTAAACTATGATGAACTGAATATTTTTTGTATTTTACAAATAAATATTGATGTGATATAATCTAAGCATACCAAATCAATACAAAAAGGAGATTATATTATGAGCAATAAAATTAAAGCACCATACCGCTACGACTTCGTGGGAAGTTTTCTTCGACCTGCTGAACTGAAGAAAGCACGAGCTGACTTTAAAGAAGGCAAAATTAATAAGGAACAGCTTACTGCGGTTGAGGATAAGGCAATTACTGAGCTTGTTCAGAAACAGAAAGAAGCTGGCTATCATATTATCAGTGACGGAGAATTTCGCCGTCAGTACTGGCATCTCGACTTTATGTGGGGATTCGGGGGCGTTGCCCATGAGGATACAGGAAGCGGAGTCCAGTTCAATGCAGAGCTTGCACGTCTTGATGATGTATGGCTTACAGGCAGGATTAAAGCTGAAAATCATCCGTTTGTTGAACATTTCAAATTTTTAAAGCAGTTTGATGACGAAAATACTGTTGCAAGACAGACAATGCCCGCTCCTGCACAGACTTATCAGCAGTTTGTAACTCCAAAGAATATTAACAAAACAAGAGAAATCTATGCTACAGACGAGGAACTGATTCAGGATATTGCCATAGCATACCGTAAAGTCATTGCTGACCTCTATGAAGCAGGTTGCCGAAATATTCAGTTTGATGACTGTACATGGGGAGTTCTTGTTGCAAACGGAAGCATTGAACGTTATGGAAAAGGTGCAAATCTTGACAGTATTAAAGCGAAGCTGCTCCTTGTGAACAACCTTGCAATCGAGGGAAAACCTGATGACCTGACTATCTCAACTCATGTCTGCCGAGGAAACTATCATTCCACATTCTTCAGCAGTGGTGCTTATGACAGCATTGCAAAAGAGCTTTTCGGTCAGGAAAATGTTGACGCTTACTATCTTGAATATGATGATGAACGTTCAGGCGGATTTGAACCTCTTAAATATATTTCAGGTGATAAAAAGGTAGTACTTGGTCTCATTACAAGCAAAACTCCAGACCTCGAGAACAAGGAAACTATTATTGCAAGAATCTATGAAGCGACTAAATTTGTTCCTTTAGAGAGACTTTATCTCAGTCCACAATGCGGATTTGCTTCATGCGAAATAGGAAATAAACTTACTGACGCTCAGCAGTGGGCAAAACTTGCTCTCGTTAAGGAAATTGCTGAAGAAGTATGGAAATAAAAATATATATCTTCTTTATTTCACGTTTTTGGAATTTATCAAATTCAAAATAATCAAAATATAAAAAGTCTGATACACATAAACAATGTATCAGATTTTTTTATCTGTTATTCTTCCAGACTCATTGTTGTCAGACCATAATACTTTTCAAAAAATGCTTTAAGTTTTTCAATAACTGCTTGCTTTTTCTCTGCCCTTGCTCCACCGCCGAAACGGGAAACAGGAGGCATTATCTTATCAATGTCAGTTCCCGATGTCTTTATCT
>JAEDMB010000114.1 GCA_016303235.1 Oscillospiraceae bacterium | reverse complement strand
TGAAATGCCGTGATATTCTGAGAAATAAAGGATTTTATTCCGAAGTGTGTCAGACCGTCAGGGAGTCATTTATAATATGCTGAAAAAATGTATTCTTATAATTTCACTTGCTCTTATAACATCATGCAGTTTTTCAAAGGAAAGCGTTAAGCTCTCCAGTCAAAAGCAAATGCAGAAATATGTCAATGAAAAATACGGTCAGTCTGATTTCGTGAAAACTGTTAAGGATACTGATGACAGTGTCAGATATGTATTTAAAGATTCGCAGTACGGATTTGAATATTATGCCTCAAGCTATGTATCTGATATAAGTATTGACGGCTCTGTATTCGGATATACTGAAAACAAATCCTGCAATTTTGATGAAGAATACTATGAATATATAAAAAGTCAGATTTCCGGAAATATAAACAAGCTTGAAAAGGATTATAATTTTCAGACAGAATGGCTGAATTATCCGTGCAGTGATGCTTTCGCATTCGTCAGATTTCAGGAAAATTACAATGAAAACAATACTTCTGAAGCTATGCAGTCTTTCGGAAAACTTGTTTCGGATATTGATACAAGACATTACTATAAAACTATTTATGCCTATGATATAAATGACAATTCCGCCGGAATTTTCGATTTTATTCAGAATAAATATCTTAATCCGGTGGAAGCGGATATTCAGTTCTTTATGGAACGGGCTGAAAGTATATGCGGTGGCAAAGTTGAATATCTTTACTCTGAAAATGTAATCATTAAAGATATTCCCGAAATAGAAAATCACTACATCGTACATATTCTCGGTCAGGAAGAAAAAACCATGAATGATTCCGCTGTACTTTATTATTTTGAATACAAAGGCGAAAAATATTTCATATCCGATGTAAATGTTGATGAAAGTGCAGATTTTTTCTGTTCATACTCAAAAAAATAAAATCGGACGACTTTTTCAGTCGCCCGTTTTTTATTATGAAAAATTTGTTTCAATCAGTTTCGATGAATTTTCGGGAGTATATACCCATTTTGAAATATGCGAACCCTCAAAGAAATAATGACATTCATTTATTCTCTCCGTACCCTCGCATATATCCACTATAATCAGTTTTACTTTCATTTTTTCCGGAATAAGTGCCTTTATATATACGCTTACCTGCTGACCTGCCTTTACATCTGTACGGGGTTCAGCAAGACCGGCAAGATTCGGAGCAAGCTCAATAAATATTCCGTAGTTCTCTACTGAACGCACTATGCCTGATACTGTTTCCCCTGCCTTAAACTGACTTGCATTTTCGCTCCATGTTCCGAGAAGTTCTTTGTGAGTAAGGCATATTCTGCCGTTTTCATTACTCTTTACAATTACACGTATATCCTGACCTGCTGTGAATCTGTCAGACGGATGGGAAATTCTTGAAACAGAGATTGTATCAATTGGTATAAGCGACGGTATTCCGCAACCTATATCCACAAAACAGCCGAAAGGTTCAAGATGAGTGACACGGGCATTTATTATATCTCCGGCAGAAAGTTTTTTTATGTAATTTTCATCACATTCCTGCTGTGCCTTTCTTCTTGAAAGCAATGCATATTTTTCACCGTTCTCATCAGTTTCAACTGATAAAACCTTAAAGCATACATACTTGTTTACACGTGAAATAAGTGCTATATCCTTTGTATAGCCTTCGGATATTCCCAATGCTCCCTCCTCACGGCTTATAATTCCCCTCATACATGGAAGCTCCACTATAAGATTATGACTGCTGTCACAAACAGATGCTCTTGCCTCAAGAATTTCATCTTTTTCCATTGCCTGCAAAAGTCCCTCTGCGGAACTGATATATTTTTTATTTTCAGCTGTCGCAAAAATACAGCCTTCCGGTTTGAATTTTTTCATTTTAGCCTCCACTTTCAATTCAGATTTTTTACTTTCCGCTGATAAATATTTATGCGTGATTATATAAGAATATGACGGGCGGATTTGAAATAATTTCCGCCCGATTCTGAAAATTTACGTATCAGATACTCTTACTTTCATACCCCCGTATGACATCATCAGAGATTTTATATTATTTGCATATTCCGCCTCGCATATTATATATACATAAGCATTACTCCTGAATCTTGGCTCTTCAACAATGCTTTTAGGAATTTCGCTTTCCATTAATGCCGTGAAATAATTATATCTTGTGACGGCTGTCGGAAGAAGTGTATATCTTGTCTTATGTTCAATTCCCTCAAGCTCTGTTGCCTCACGACTGTATACTATTCCTGTACGTTTTATTCCCTTTACTCCGGCTTTTATCTTTCCGGATACTATTTCTGCTATATCTGCTGTTTCAAATTCTCCGCTTACTCTTACAAGCATCTGACTTTTTCTCCTTACCTGTTTTTATATTATTCTTGCATAAATATCAGATTTTATACTTGATTTCAATATGTTTTTGTGATATAATATATTTTATGGATTCTATAAATGAAAGGAGCTTTTTTATATGGACGTAAGAGTAGGCGATATTCTCAGAATGAAAAAAAATCACCCCTGCGGTTCAAATGAATTTTATGTTATACGTTCCGGTATGGATTTCAGACTCCGATGCGTGAAATGTTCCCGTGAATTTATGATTCCACGCAATAAAATCGAAAAAAATATAAGGCAGATTATAAGGAGCGGTGAGGGATAGCTTTTCATTTCAGTTACAGAAACTATATTCTTTTAAAGGAGTTTTTTTATGTTTGAAAAGTTAAACCTTATGGAACAGAAATACGAGGAAATAAGTCAGAAACTTTCCGACCCCTCTGTTATTTCTGACAATAAAATTTACAGTCAGCTTATGCGTGAATTTAAAAATATGTCTCCCATTATCGAAAAATTCCGTGAATACAAAAAGGCTGTGGAAAATTTTGAAGAAGCTCAGGAAATTCTCAATTCAACCGATGACAAGGATTTCAGAGAAATGGCTCAGGCTGAATATGATGATTCAAAGGAAAAAATTAATTCCTGTACCGAAGAACTTAAAATTCTTCTCCTCCCCAAAGACCCCAACGATGACAAGAACGTTATTATTGAAATCAGAGGCGGTGCAGGCGGTGAGGAGGCATCACTCTTTGCAAATTCCCTTTACAGAATGTATACCATGTATGCAGAGTCAAAAGGCTGGAAACAGGAAATCCTTAACGCTAATCCAACCGAACTCGGCGGATTTAAAGAAATAAGTTTCTCCATAGAGGGAAATGGTGCATATTCAAGGCTTAAATATGAAAGCGGTGTTCACAGAGTTCAGAGAGTTCCAGAAACCGAATCACAAGGCAGAATACACACTTCAACAGTTACTGTTGCCGTTCTCGTTGAGGCCGATGAAGTCGAACTTGAAATTAATCCTTCTGACCTTTCAATTGATTACTTCCGTGCAAGCGGTGCGGGGGGTCAGCATATCAATAAAACGGAATCCGCCGTGCGAATTACTCACATTCCGACCGGTATTGTCGTTGAATGTCAGGACGAAAGAAGTCAGCATAAAAACAAGGACAAGGCTATGAAAGTTCTGCGTTCAAGAATATATGAAGGTATGCTCAAGGAACAGAATGACAAAATCGCTTCCGAAAGAAAAATGCAGGTCGGCACTGGTGACCGTTCCGAACGTATCAGAACTTACAACTACCCTCAGGGAAGATTTACCGACCACAGAATTAATCTTACAATTTACAGGCTTGAAGATTTACTCAACGGAAATCTTGATGAAGTCTTTGACGCTCTCGCTACTGCCGACCAGGCAGAAAAATTAGCAAGTCAGGAATATTAATAATTATGAATACTCTTTTACTTAAAGATGATGAATACGGTCTGAAATATTCAGCCGAGCTTATTAAAAACGGTGAAATAGTTGCATTTCCTACTGAAACGGTTTACGGTCTCGGTGCTGATGCTACAAACGAATCTGCAGTAAGAAAAATTTTTGAGGCTAAAGGCAGACCTTCAGACAATCCGCTTATAGTTCATCTGCATGATTTTTCAGAGGCTGTTAAATATACGTCATATATTCCGGAAATCGCTTTCAGAGTTGCGGAAAAATTCTGCCCCGGTGCGATTACTCTTGTACTTCCGAAAAATGATAAAATTCCGCTTGTAACATCGGGCGGACTTGATACTGTCGGAATAAGAATACCTCTCCACCCCTCTGCAAGAAAACTCATTGAACTTTGCGGAAAACCTGTTTCCGCACCGTCTGCAAATACTTCCGGCTATCCGAGTCCTACTTCCGCTATGCATGTTATGCGTGATATGAACGGGAAAATTCCCGCAATAGTCGACGGCGGTGAATCTCTATACGGTGTGGAATCAACTGTCATTTCATTTGAAAATGAAAATACTATAAGAATACTACGCCCCGGATTTATTACACGTGAGGATTTGCTCTCCGTATGCAGTAACGTAATTATAGACCCTGCTGTTCTTGAGGGAATAAAGGATAATCAGAAAGTACTCTCCCCCGGTATGAAATACAAGCATTACTCCCCCTCTGCTGATATTGCTCTTGTCGAGGGCGATATAAATAAATTCACTGCATTTGCTGAAAATCATCAGGGTGAGGGTATATATTACCTGATATTTGACGAAGATATAAATAAAATTACTGTCAATAATTGTATTCCGTACGGTGCGGACAGCATAGAACAGGCTCACCTGATTTTTGCAAAGCTCCGTGAACTCGATGAAATCAAAGCAAAACGTGTATACGTCAGAGTTCCCGAAAAAACTGGCGTAGGGCTTGCCGTATACAACAGACTCATAAGAGCTTCCGGATTTGAGGTAATAAGATTATGATTATAGGATTGACAGGTCAGACAGGTGCGGGGAAAAGTACCGTTTCAAAAGTATTCGCTGAAAAGGGATTTGCCGTAATAAATGCCGATACCGTTGCAAGAAAGGTTGTTGAAAAGGGTACTCCCTGCCTTAAGGAACTTGAAAAAAATTTCGGTTCGGAAATAATAAATCCCGATGATACTCTTAACCGCAAAAAACTTGGTAACATCGTTTTCAGCAACAGCGAAAAATTACAGCTCCTCAACAGTATTATGTACCCTGCAATTACGGCTGAAATTAAAATTCAGATTGAATATTATCAGAATAACGGCAAAAATTTCATACTCCTTGACGCTCCGACACTATTTGAAAGCAATACAGACAAGCTATGCGATATTATAGTATCTGTCATTGCTGATTATGATATACGGAAAAAGCGTATTATTCAGCGTGACGGCATTACATCACAGCAGGCTGATGACAGAATCAATTCACAGCACAGTCAGGATTTCTTTATAAGAAATTCAGATTATTATATAAAAAATAATGATTCCATTGAAAAAGCTCTCTCGGATACTTCCGGAATTGCTTTTGAAATCATGAAATCACGTTAAAATGGAGGTCTTTTTTATGTCAGAAGAAAAAAAATTATCCGAACAGCTTAAGGAAAAGCTCTTTGCATGCAGAAAAAATGCTGTTTACAAAATGAATGATTCCGAAATTGAAGAATGTGACAGTTTCGCTGAAGATTACAAAAAATTTCTCGACTCCGCCAAGACTGAACGTGAAGCCGTTGAAACCGCTGTAAAAATCCTTGAGGAAAAAGGCTATAAGGAATACAAAATCGGTTCAAAACCAAAGGCTGGCGATAAAATCTATCGTGTAAACAGAGAAAAGGCTGTTATATGTGCAATTATAGGTTCTGAACCTATCGAAAACGGAATCAGACTTTGTGCTGCTCATATCGATTCCCCGAGACTCGACCTTAAGCAGAATCCGCTTTATGAAGACTGCGAAACAGCTTTCTTTAAAACTCACTATTACGGCGGTATCAAAAAATATCAGTGGACTGCTATCCCGCTTGCACTTCACGGTGTAATCGTAAAGTCAGACGGCGAAAAAATTACCGTTAAAATCGGCGAAGATGATAATGACCCTGTTTTCTGCGTTACCGATTTACTTCCGCACCTTGCTACTGAACAGTCAAAAAGACCTCTTTCTCAAGGTATCAAGGGCGAGGAACTCAATATCATCATAGGTTCAAGACCTTTTAAACAAGACGAGACAAGCGAGGCTGTAAAGCTTAATATTCTTAATATTCTCTTTGAAAAATACGGCATTACAGAATC
>JAEDMB010000113.1 GCA_016303235.1 Oscillospiraceae bacterium | reverse complement strand
GGCTGTGGCGGAGTAGCCTCAGTAGCAATTCACAAGTGCTGTCAGAACAGCGAAGTATTCGAGGGAATTATGATTGCAAGCCGTACTAAATCAAAGTGCGACGCTCTTAAGGAAAAGCTCCAGCCGACTACTAAAACAGTAATCGAAACTGCACAGGTAAACGCTGATAACGTCGATGAGCTTGTCGCTCTTATAAATTCTTATAAGCCTGATGTCGTTCTTAACCTTGCACTCCCCTATCAGGATTTGACTATTATGGACGCTTGTCTTGCTACAAAAACTCACTATGTTGATACCGCTAACTATGAACCGCTTGACACTGCAAAATTTGAGTACAAATGGCAGTGGGCATACCGTGAAAAATTTGAGAAAGCCGGTATCACTGCACTTCTCGGAAGCGGTTTCGACCCAGGAGTTACCGGAGTATTCTCCGCATACGCTATGAAACACCAGTTCGATGAAATCAATTATATTGACATTCTCGACTGCAACGGCGGTGACCACGGCTATCCGTTCGCTACTAACTTCAACCCCGAAATAAATATCCGTGAAGTATCTGCAAAGGGCAGTTATATCGAAAACGGAAAGTGGGTTGAAACCGAACCTATGGAAATCAAGAGAGTATATAATTTCAAAGGCGTAGGCGAAAAGGATATGTATCTGCTCCACCACGAAGAACTCGAATCACTTGCACTCAATATCAAGGGCATAAAGAGAATACGTTTCTTTATGACATTCGGTCAGAGCTATCTGACACATCTCAAATGCCTTGAAAATGTCGGTATGACTTCCATTGAACCGATTATGTACGAGGGTAAGGAAATAGTTCCGCTCCAGTTCCTTAAAGCCGTACTCCCAGACCCTGCCACTCTCGGTGCGAGAACTGTCGGCAAGACTAATATAGGCTGTATTTTCAGAGGCAAAAAGGACGGCAAGGACAAAAATTACTACCTTTACAATATATGCGACCATCAGGAATGTTATAAGGAAGTCGGTTCACAGGCTATATCCTATACAACAGGCGTACCCGCTATGATTGGTGCTATGATGATTATGACAGGTCAGTGGAATAAATCAGGCGTTTACAATATCGAGGAATTTGACCCAGACCCGTTTATGGAAGCTCTCAACAAGTGGGGACTTCCCTGGGAAGAAGATTTCAACCCTGTTCTTGTTGACTGATAAAAATTACGTTATGAAAAAACATAATAAAAAAATTATTGCTCCTGTTGTAATTACGGTGATACTTGTTTTGTATCTCGTAATCTATGCAGTTATGTGTCTGCTTTCAGTATGTTCAATGGGAATTGTTGGTATAATTTTTGCCCTTATTGCAATCGGCGGTATTGCGGTTTCAATATACACTCTAATTGAAAGAATAAACGAAATTGAGGAAGGTGAAGACGATGATATTAGTAAATACTGATTATATCTCCGGAAAAAATCTCGAAATGCTCGGACTTGTCAAGGGTTCAACTATTCAGTCAAAGCACGTCGGAAAGGATATTATGTCCAGCTTTAAAACTATCGTAGGCGGTGAACTCAGGGAATACAACGAAATGATGAACGAAGCCCGTGCTATCGCTACAAAAAGAATGGTTCAGGAAGCCGAAAAGCTTGGAGCAGATGCCATTGTAAATATCCGCTATGCATCATCTGCAATTATGCAGGGTGCTGCGGAAGTTATCGCATACGGTACTGCCGTTAAATTTGTGTAATGCTTTTTATACAGTATATTTCAGTTTATTATTATAAAGATGTCCGCTATGCAAATTATGCCAATACAAGAAATTCCCTTAAATTTGCTCCCATAAATCCAAAGCCCGCAGATTTCTGTCCGAAAGAAATAAACAGCAGTAAAATGCCTGACTGCGAAGTGCTTTTACATTCGCTGAATTTCTGGCAGTATCCAAATGGAATAAAACAGTCTTACGAGAAATTCAAGAAGTATGGCAACGAAATTTTTACGGAGGGAAAGCGTGATACTTTCTGGAATTATCACAATCTTATCCCGAATATACGTATTTTAAAAGAAGATAATATATATAAAATAATGTTCTGCGATGAGAATTTTTATTCCAGCTGTCCGAAACGCCGTGGACATAATGAATCATATACAGATAAAAAATCTCCTTTCAGCTATACTGACAGAATTTACGAAACAGCTTTCAGACTCCATAAAAATGAATACGGCAGAATTGTTTTCAACGAAAGAATCGTTGAACACGATACAGGTATATGGTATTACGGACTTCATACCTTAAATATAATAAACTGCGAAAAATCGGATTTCAGAGAAAAAATGTTTTTCCGGAAAGTTCCCGATTACGAATACAAAAGCTTGAAATATCTGAGATATTCATAAAAAATGGGCGGACTGACTCCGCCCATAAATATATCAAAACGAAAGGCAAAAATATGATTGAAAATTTTATCAGAAATAATCCCGATTTTGAAACTCCCTGCTATATAATCGATGAAAAAAAGCTCACTGAAAATCTTGAAATTCTCCACGGCGTTGAAGAACGTACAGGCTGTAAAATACTTCTCGCACAGAAAGCATTTTCGTGCTATCATCTCTATCCGCTTATAGGTCAGTATGTAAGCGGTACGGCATCAAGCGGTCTTTATGAGGCACGTCTCGGATTTGAATGTATGGGAAAGGAAAATCACGTATTTTCTGCGGGATACCGTGAAAGTGAATTTGATGAAATTCTGAAATACTCGAATCACGTTATATTCAATTCATTCAGTCAGCTTGACAAGTACCGTGAAAAAGTTCTGAAAGCAGGAAAAAAAATCGGATTACGCATAAATCCCGAATGTTCAACACAGGAAGGTCACGAAATTTATGACCCCTGTTCACCAAAATCAAGGCTCGGAATTACTCTGAAAAATTTCCGTCCCGATGATTTACAAGGTGTAAGCGGTCTGCATTTCCATACACTCTGCGAACAAAATTCCGATGATTTGGAAACTACTCTCAATGCTGTTGAGGAAAAATTCGGAAAGTATCTGAAAAATATGGAATGGATTAATTTCGGCGGAGGTCATCATATTACACGTTCCGACTATGATATTCCACGCCTTGAAAACTGTATCAGACGTATGCAGAATAAATATAATCTTGAAGTATTTCTCGAACCTGGGGAGGCTTTCGCACTAAATGCAGGTTATTTAATTACAAAAGTTCTTGACATTACTGAAAATGATATGCCGATTGCAATTCTTGATACATCTGCATCTTGTCATATGCCCGATGTTCTTGAAATGCCTTACAGACCACCTCTTAAACATTCCGGAAAATCAGGCGAAAAGAAATATTCATACCGTCTCGGCTCGCAGACCTGTCTTGCTGGAGATGTTATCGGTGAATATTCATTTGATACTCCTCTTGCAGTCGGAGATACTTTGATTTTTGAAGATATGGCTATTTATTCGATGGTGAAAAACAACACTTTCAACGGTATGCCCTTGCCGTCAATAGCTCTTCTTAAATCAGACGGTTCTGCGGAAATTCTTAAAAAATTCGGCTATGATGATTTCAAATCGAGACTTTAAAAAGGAGACATAAAAAAATGACTATCTACGAAAAGCTTACCGAAATATTCAATGATACTCTTAAACAGTGCAGAGATAATCCCGTTCTGAAAAATTCCGTTGAATCGGGAATAGAAAATTCAAAGATGTATGATTCCGGATTTCATACGGATAAAAGACCGCTTTATGATTCCTGCAAAATAACTGTTGTAAACGAAAGAAGTCTTGCCGTAGCAGAACCGCTTGCGGAAAAATACAATAAAGTTGCCGTTCTAAACTTTGCTGACCCTTTCGAAGCGGGCGGACTTGTAAAATGTGGTGCAATTACTCAGGAGGAATGTCTCTGCCGTTGCAGTACCCTTTACCCTGTAATTTCAAATCAGAAATTTGATGAATTTTTTTATAAATATCACTCGGAATGTGAGAATAAAAGATGGCTTTCAGACCGCATAATATATTCGCCCGATATGACTGTTTTCAAAACTGATACTATTCTTCCGGAAATGCGTGAAAAATTCTTCAGAGCCGATATTATAACCTCTACCGCCCCCATACTTACCAACAACAATTTTGATAAAAATACACTTCTTAAAGTTCACAAGGCAAGAATAAGAAATATTTTTCAGTCGGCTATGGATAACAATGCCGATTCGATAGTTCTCGGAGCTTTCGGTTGCGGAGCTTTCAGAAATCCTCCCGAAATCGTTGCACAGGCTTTCTATGATGTAATTATAAGTGAAAATTATAATTACTGCTTTAAAGAAATAATTTTCCCCGTACTTGTAAACAATAAGAGAGATGAACGCAATTATAAAGTATTCTCCGAAATGTTCGGGAAATGAATTTCAGATATTTCTTTTTTTGCGGTATTCACTCGGAGATATTCCCGTCTGCTTACGGAAAATTCTGCTGAAATAAAGTGCATTGTCATATCCGACACTCGATGCGATTTCAGAAATTGAATAATCAGTATTTTCAAGCAGACTCTGTGCATTTGAAATTCTGAGCGAAAGAATATACTGCAACGGAGTCTGACCTGTAATCTGTTTGAAACACCTTATAAACCAGCAGACACTCATATTCCGGGATTCTGCATATTTATCTATATTTATTTCAGTGCTGTAATTGATACGGAAATAATGCACGGCAAATGCAATTTCCTTTTCTGTTGCGTCACTGAATTTTTTATTTGTTTCAATACTTCTTCCCATAAGAATAAATATATTTCTTAAAAGCAATGGAAGAAGTTCTTCATATTTCGGTCTGCACAGCTGAAGTTCCTGAATAATCTGACCAAACAGCCACTGATAATCAGGTGATGTGCCGATATAAAGTATATTATCCTTTGCGTTGATACCATATCCGGCAAGTATATTTTCAACGTCATAGCCCGTAAAATGCACCCAGTAAACATCAGTTTTATCTTCTCTGTAATAGACATAATTCTGCGGTTCGTGTGGAGAGTATACGATAATATTTCCGGCTGAAACTGTATACTCCTTACTGTTTTTAAAAAAATGTGCCTTTCCTGATGCAATATACAAAAGCTGATAATCTTTTCTTCCGTTCGGACGTCTTGTTTCGAAGATATTTCTTGTTTTAATGCGGTAATTCCCGCAACTTGTAACAATAAGCGGTTTTGAATTGTCCGCTACCGGCAGAATATGATTGTTAAGATATGCAGAATTAATATATATAATTATTCCTCCCTCCGTAAATGCATTAAAGGGCGGATATTTTTTTAAATTCCGCCCTTAAAAAAACTGTTTCAAATCATTGCAGATTTCATTTTATTTGCATATTCCTTAAGATATTCTCCGGAATCTTCTCCGTGCTGTTCTATAATTTTTACAATTGCACTTCCCACTATTACGCCGTCGGCAATTTTTGAATATTTTTCAGCCTGTTCGGGAGAATTTATTCCAAAGCCTATTGCAATCGGATTATCAGTGTACTTTCTTACGGATTCCGTAATAGATTCCAAATCAGTTTTAATTTCACTTCTCATTCCTGTAACGCCCATTGATGACACAACATATACAAAGCCCTCTGATTCCTGTGCTATCAGCTTTATTCTGTTTTCAGATGTCGGAGCTATAAGCGAAATTATATCAACGCCGTATTTATTTGCAGATTCCTTTATTTCTCCCTTTTCCTCAAAAGGCAAATCGGGAATAATAATTCCGTCAATACCTGTTTCACTGCATTTCCTGAAAAATTCCTCTGTACCGTATTTGAAAACAGTATTTATATATGTAAGAAATACAAGCGGTATCTGTGTATTTTTTCTTACTCTTTCAACGAGTTCAAAAACATTCTTTATGCGAGTACCGCCCGAAAGCGAACGTATATTTGCAGACTGTATAACAGCACCCTCAGCAATAGGGTCTGAAAAGGGTATTCCGATTTCAATCAAATCAGCTCCGCCCTCTATGAGCTTGTATATAAATTCTTCAGTTTTATCAATTGAGGGGTCTCCAGCCGTAAGGAATGCGATAAATGCCTTGTTGTTATTTGCGAAAGCGTTTTTAATTCTACTCATTGATATCAACTCCTCTGTATCTTGCTATTGCTGCAACGTCCTTGTCTCCTCTGCCGGAAACACATACAATAATTATATCGTCCTTGCTGTAATTTTT
>JAEDMB010000112.1 GCA_016303235.1 Oscillospiraceae bacterium | reverse complement strand
AAGATAATTCTATGCCGGTACTTTGAAAACCTCTCTTATTTAAGAGAGGTTTTTTGTTTAATATTTTACTCCTATGATTAAAAATCATGGGAGTTTTTTATTTTTATGCACGGAAAAGCCTTTCTGATTCGTTTATATAATTGAAAGGGGGATTTTTATGGACAGCAATTCTCTTTATGCTTTTGAAAAATTCGGGGATACGGTATTCAGAGCAGTTTTCAATTCCATAGGAAATTATGCTGAAGCGGAAGATATTACTCAGGAAGTTTTTCTGAAACTTCATCAGAATCCGCAGAATTTCAGTGACGAAAATCATATGAAAGCATGGCTTTTGCGTGTAGCTTTTAATAAATGCAAAGATTTCAGGAAAAGTTTCCGATTCCGCAAACAGTGTTCTTTTGATGATGTTGACGAAAATATGCTTTGCGTTGAATTTACATCTGATGAAAAATCCTTGCTTGCGGAAATATCATCGTTGCCGGAAAAGTACAGCTCCGTTATTTATCTTTATTATTATGAAAAATATTCAGTAAAAGAAATTGCGGAAATACTTAAAAAGAATGAAAATACTGTGAGTTCTCTGCTAAGGCGAGCAAGAATTAAGCTTAAAGACATACTGGAGGAGGAATGGATATGAAAAAAAATACTTATCTGAACGCTCTTGAAAAGGTTAAATGCAGTGATGATTTCCGCAAAAAAACGGAAAAAATGCTTATGGAGGATTCCGATAAATTTTCTGACAGTGTAAATCATGTTGAAGTTTTATATCATCGCCATAGATTCAGCCGTATTTTTACGGGTGCTTTAACTTGTGCGGTAATTTTTTCCGTAGTTGGAATAAGCTACAAAATGCTTGAAAATACTCCGGACATACCGGAAGAAACTGTATCAGAGAGCAGTGATTTGCAAAGCAATTCTGATTTAATTGAAACGGATTTCGGTTTTGAAACTTCTTTTGATTTTGAAGTTTTTCATATAACCGATGATGAACGCAGTCAGATTGCGGAACTTTTACGCAATTATAATGATTATACAGAGACTGAATCTCCAGATGATGAGAGGGATTATATATATAATTCGTCAGGTGACAGAGTGTTTAATTTTTCATATATGGGCGGAAACGCATATATAAAAATTTATCCTGACGGAAGATTATGCTATTCGGAGGACGGCAACAATGAAAATATTTATGCTGTTGATTATAATTACTTCCGGAATCAGATATATAAAATTCTTAATATAAACAATTTTGATAATTTTGTTTATGCTCTTTCAAGTATAGCTGAACCTCCGGCAAAAATAGAATTGAATGGCGAAGAACTTGAGGGTGAAAGATACAAATCTTTTAATGATTTTATTGCAACCAATACAATTGAATGGGCAGTTATGGCAAATCTTCCTGATATGAGCAGTGCGGAAGTAGTTAATGAAATGAAAGTCTATTCCAGCGGAGCTGTTCATATTGTTCGTGAGTATGATAACGGCTATATTGAAACAAGCAACGGGAATGAAAGTGAAGTAGTATATTACCGTTCAAGGTTCTTTGAAAATATTGAAAGTATTCTGAATACATCTGTATCAGAAATTCCGCCGTTCGGGGATTTTTCAGAACTCAGATATAATTTTGGTTTCTTTGATATTACTGATGATGAACGTCAGAAGCTTTCGGAACTTTTCAGCAGTTACAAATGGGTTGAAACTGATGACGATTCATGGTCGATTCAAAGATACGGTGAAACAAATTCCGAATTTAAATTTTACTTATATGATGAAAATAATCGTTTCATAACATTTATGGAAAAGGGATTTTTAATATATCAATATTCAGAGGATTCAGATTACCTGACTAAAGCCTATAAGATAGACTATAATTATTTTAAAGATGAAATTTATAAAATTCTGAATATCAGGGAAATTAAAAATTTTGCTGTTTTAGATGATACAGATAAAGTTGCGGAAATAACTTGTAATGGCGTTTTACTTGAGGGCAAGGAGAAAGACGCTCTGATTGAATGGCTTGCAATCAGTGTGAGTGATTTTGCAGAAGTTATTAACGTTCCCGATTTGAGTACAGCCAAAATAACAAAAGAAATTGAATACACTGATGTGCAAGGCATTAATCATAATTTTACAGCATATGACAGCGGATATGCAGATATTGACGGTAAATATTACCGCAGTAATGCACTTGATTTCACTATTGAAATGGCAGTTGAGGATTATGACGGTTTTCAGATGGAATCCGGAGCAGTCAGCGTTAAAGACGGCAAGCTGAAAAATATTCCTGATACGCTTTCAGTTTCTACAAAGGCTAATTTTAAAAGAGCAATGCGACGTGCAAAGGAAAATTATGAGAATAAATATTACAGCAATAAGATAGATGTTGAATATTATACTGATAATTTCGATACTTTGACAGAACAGGAGAAAAAAGTATTTGTATATCATATGATGATTAACAGTATTGATTACTATGATACGGCAGAGGGAAAAATAAAATATAATACAGCAGACGGAAATTTCGGTATTGAATATAATATGAATGTCAGTGAAAATTATTATCACTGGATAAATACAGATTCCGAAGGCAGAGAGAATAACGAATATTATATTTATGACGGAAAATCATATACTGTAAATCCTGTTCAGAAAAGCTATTCGGTAAAGGATTCCGAAGAAATTAACGATTACACTATGCTTGACTGTGACAGAATGGTTATAACAGACGGTCAGAATCAGATATGTTACAGAGAGCATAATATGGGAGTATGCGGAGATAAAAGCTTATTCCCGCAGATATATGCGTTCAGATATTTGCGTAATTTCAAATTGTGGGATATTATTGGAACTGAAAGTTATGCGGACAGAGAATGTATAGTTATTGAGGGAAGTATAACAGATAACGAAAGCAATAAATGGTTCGGGGAAAGAGTTGATAATTTTAATCTTTATGCAAACAGCACTTCTTTCAAGATGTATATTGATAAGTACACCGGAATACTTTTAGCGTATAGTTTTTCAGATAAAAACGGCTTGACAAGTTATATGGAGACGGAATATATAAATATAGACAGTCCGGTTGAATGTGAAAAATTCAATCCTGACGGCTATACAGATTATACGGACTGAAATCAAAAGGGCGGTATTTTTGAAGTACCGCCCTTATTTTTGTTATAATTTCCATTCATCGCAAAGTTTGTTGATAGCATCAGTAAGCTCACGCATATCCTTATTTGCACGACCGCTGTTTGATTTGATGAGATTGTAAAGACGTTCAGAAGCTGAAATAAGTTCATTATATACAGCTGACGGTTCAGTGTGTTCCTTATGAGGTATTGCGATTGGCGGAGCGTCAAAAGTAACCTGACCGCTTGCAAGGTCAAATTCCGCACCGCTGTAAGGAGCATAGACATCAAGACCGAGATTTTCACGTATTTCCTTTGCAAGAGCCTCAACAGCAATTTCTTCTCCGTGATTTACGAAAACTTTTTTCGGAGAATCAATTGCTTTAATCCAGTTCATAAGACCGGTATAATCAGCGTGACCGCTTATTCCGGCGAGTCGGCGTATTTCTGCATTGACCTGAACAGTTTCACCGAAAAGCTTTACTTTTCTTGCACCGTCAATAAGACTTCTTCCGAGTGTATTTGATGCCTGATAGCCTACAAAAAGGATAGTATTTTCTTTTTTCCAGAGATTATGTTTAAGATGATGTTTAATTCTTCCTGCCTCGCACATACCGCTTGCGGAAATTATTACTTTCGGGCGGTTATCGTCATTTATTGCACGGGAATCATCACTTGAAACGGCAGTTATCAGACCTTCAAAGCCTATTGGATTAATTCCCTTTCTTACAAAAGCAAGAGCCTCTTCATCGTAACAGCTTTCACGGTTGTTTATAAATATGTTTGTAGCCTCAATAGCAAGGGGACTGTCAACGTATACGGGAAAATTGTCATGATTTTTTACAAGGTTATCAGCTTTAATCTGCCTGATAAAATAAAGCATTTCCTGAGTTCTTCCGACTGCGAATGACGGAATTATAACACTTCCGCCCCTGTCGAAAGTTTTCTGAAGAATTTCAGTAAGAGAAGTGACATAATCAATAGGAAGTTCGTGGTTGCGGTTTCCGTAAGTGGATTCCATAACAACATAATCCGCATTTGAAATATAATGCGGGTCACGGATAAGAGGCTGATTTATATTTCCTATATCGCCCGAAAATACAATTTTTCTTGAGATATTATTTTCAGTCAGTGTAATTTCAATGCTTGATGAACCGAGGAGATGACCTGCATCAATAAATTTTACTTTTATACCGTCAGAAATTTCAAATTCCTTTTCATATTCGTGGGGAACGAAAAGGGAAATTGCACCAATAGCATCGTCCATAGTGTAAAGTGGGATATATTCGTCATCGCCCTTTCGCTTGCCTTTTCTGTTACGCCATTCAGCTTCAAATTCCTGAATGTGGGCACTGTCACGGAGCATAACGTCACAGAGATGAGATGTAGCAACTGTTGCATGAATTTCCCCCGTAAATCCTCCGGCGTAGAGCAGTGGGAGAAGTCCGGAATGGTCTATATGTGCATGTGTAAGCAGTACAAAGTCAATATTTGACGGAGATACAGGAATCTGAACGTTTTCAAAACAATCTTCTCCCTGCTCCATACCAAAATCAACA
Organism: Oscillospiraceae bacterium; assembly: GCA_016303235.1. Classification (GTDB taxonomy): domain Bacteria; phylum Bacillota; class Clostridia; order Oscillospirales; family Ruminococcaceae; genus Ruminococcus. The sequence goes on along the minus strand of JAEDMB010000112.1, from coordinate 1,592 downwards.
AGGAATTTTTTACCGCATGCGTCAATATAGGTACAGCTACCTGTTACTTCATGAGTCGCACCTATAAAAGTCATTTTCATAAAAAACACTTCCTTTCACTTGTATTATATATAAATTGTATCATATTTATTTTGTTTTGTCCAGTGAATATTATAAAATTAGCTGAATAATGTTAATTTTTAATAGGTTTTTTAGATATTTTGTGAGTTTTCGGAATTTTTGTTTTTTTCCTCTTGACTTTATTCTTTGAAATGTTATAATAATATTCGGAATTAAAAAGACTGATGATAAAGATATGATTCGGATACGGTTTCAGAATTATATCCTTGTTATCGCAAAGCTTTAAAAGGAGGAATAAATTTATGAAAGAAGCTATGAGTGAGTATGGTTATCTGCTTTCGATAGCGATTATTCTGCTCAGTACGAAAATTCTCGGACTGACTACACAGAAATTCAAACTTCCGCAGGTAGTCGGAGCTTTGTTTGCGGGGCTTATAATAGGTCCTGCCGTGCTGAATATAATACCGCAGGAATCTATGAATATTCTGAATCATATTTCAGAAATCGGTGTTATAGTTCTCATGTTTGAGGCGGGACTGGAAACTGATATTAAGGAGCTTAAAAAGACAGGTCTTGCATCGTTTATAATTGCACTTATAGGTGTTATAGTTCCTCTGCTCGGAGGATTCGGGCTTGCATATGTATACAATAAGGAAAATACACTTGATACTCCTATATATTTGCAGAATCTCTTTATAGGAATAATTCTGACTGCTACATCAGTCAGCATAACAGTAGAAACATTAAAGGAACTCGGAAAACTTTCAACAAAATCAGGAAATGCAATTCTCGGAGCAGCTATAATTGATGATATTCTCGGAATTATTGCTCTTACTATTGTAACAAGCCTTGCATCGCCAAATTCAGGAAGTTCCGGCGGAGTCGGAATAGTTCTTCTTAAGATTCTGGGATTCCTTGTATTTGCCGGAATAGTATGTGTAGCTTTCCACTTGTTTATGAATAAGTGGTGTTCTACTGAAAGCGGTAAGGATTTGAGAAGATATGTAATAATAAGCTTTGTATTCTGCCTGCTTGTATCATACTGTGCAGAAGTATTCTTCGGAGTTGCCGATATTACAGGTGCATTCTTTGCAGGCGTTGCAATCGCACATACTCCCAAATCAGAATATATTACATCAAGATTCAATACTCTCTCATATTTATTGCTTTCACCGGTATTCTTTGCAAGCATAGGACTTAAAGTGGATTTGTCAGGATTCAGCAGTGATATACTTGTATTTACAATTCTTATGCTTATTATAGCACTTCTTTCAAAAGTGGTCGGCTGTGGACTCGGAGCTAAAATGTGCGGATTCAGCATGTCCGATTCCGTAAAAATAGGCGTGGGAATGATTTCAAGAGGCGAAGTAGCTCTCATAGTAGCGAATAAGGGCGATGCAATCGGACTTATGCATGAGGAATATTTTGCACCTATAATTATAATGGTAGTATTCACAACTATTATAACTCCTATTCTTCTGAAAGTAGTTTACAAGGATAAAAATACTCCCGAACCTTCTAAAACTTAATTA
>JAEDMB010000111.1 GCA_016303235.1 Oscillospiraceae bacterium | reverse complement strand
TTATATTCGTGTATACTTTGTGCTGTAACCGGAATAATTGCCGTTCTGAACGGATTCCGCAGATTTATAAAAAAATCCCGTGAAAGAGAATACCTGATGAAAAATATTCTTATAACTGCTGAAAAATTCCCCGAACCTGAAACCGTTGCGGAATCCGAATATCAGGAAATAATCGAAAAGCTCCGCAGAATAAACAGCGAAACGGAAACAAAATTTCAGAATGAACGTCAGGAAAGTATTGATTACTATACGGCGTGGGTACATCAGATTAAAACACCTATATCAGCAATGCAGATGATTTTGCAGAGCGAGGACACTCCGGAACATCATGAACTTCTTGCGGAGCTTTTCCGCATAGAACAGTATACTGAAATGGTATTAAGCTATTTCCGTTTAAGTGAAAATTCATCTGATTTTGTTTTCAGAAATTATGAACTCAATGATATTATAAAAAAAGCAGTACGCAAATATGCACCGCAGTTTATAAGAAAGAAAATAAAGCTGAATTATAATCCCGTATCAGTAACGGTTTTAACAGATGAAAAATGGCTGTCATTTATAATAGAGCAGATTCTTTCAAATGCGGTAAAATATACATATTCGGGAAGTGTCACAATAAGCGTATCGCAGAATAAAATTTTAAGAATAGCTGATACGGGAATAGGAATAGCTCCCGAAGATATTCCGAGAATATTTGAAAAAGGATTTACGGGATACAACGGCAGGGCAAACAGCAAGTCAACGGGACTCGGACTGTATCTCTGCAAAAAGGCATCGGATAAGCTGTCACATAAAATATGCGTTGAATCGGAGGAGGGAAAGGGAAGTATATTTTCGTTGTATCTTGAAAGGGATAATCTTGAAATTGAATGAATCTTACAAAAATGTCACATCAGAGTTTTAATTGTCACATAAATCGATGTTCATACTGATTTCTGTATGCTATAATAAAAGCATAAAGAATAAAGGAGGACAAAAAAACAATGGCAATACTTGAAGTACAGTGCCTTGAAAAAATTTATACAACACGTTTCGGCGGTAATCAGGTAAAGGCACTTTCAAACATTTCGTTTTCAGTTGAACAGGGCGAATATGTCGCAATAATGGGCGAATCGGGTTCGGGAAAAACAACACTTCTGAATATTCTCGCATCTCTCGACAAGCCGACAAAGGGGGAAATACTCCTTGACGGCAGACCGATTTCAAAAATACGTGAAAAGGAGCTTTCAGCGTTCAGACGTGACAATCTCGGATTTGTATTTCAGGATTTCAACCTGCTTGATACGTTTACGCTTCAGGACAATATATTTCTCCCTCTTGTGCTGTCGGGAATGAAATACAGGGAGATGAATGAAAGACTTATTCCGATAGTTAAAAAGCTCGGAATATCAGACCTTATGCAGAAATATCCCTATGAAGTTTCTGGCGGTCAGAAACAGAGAACAGCAGTTGCAAGGGCAATTATAACAAATCCTAAGCTTATTCTTGCCGATGAACCTACGGGAGCTTTGGATTCAAAATCAACGGAAGGACTTCTGAAAATATTTTCCGATATAAACAAAAACGGTCAGACTATACTGATGGTAACACATTCGGCAAGAACCGCAAGCCACGCAGGGCGTGTTCTGTTTATAAAGGACGGAGAAGTCTTTCATCAGATTTACAGAGGCAAAAGCAATAATGAAGAAATGTATCAGAAAATTTCCGATACCCTGACGCTTCTTGCAACCGGAGGCGAAGATAATGAATAGCAGTATTTACAGAAAGCTTGCCTTTGACAATATCAGAAAAAATTCAAGAATATATATTCCTTATATAATAACATGTATACTCACCATAGCAATGTACTACATAATGAAATCCCTTTCGCTTAATGAGGGAATAAAGGAAATAATCGGTGCGGAAACAGTAGAGTTTACGCTTGAGCTTGGAACTCATGTAATAGAAATATTTGCATTTGTATTTCTTTTCTATGCAAACAGCTTTCTTACTAAAAACCGCAAAAAAGAATTCGGATTGCTTAATGTGCTTGGTATGGAGAAAAGACATATAGCAAAGCTTATAGCATATGAGAGCATATACACGGGATTTATAAGCTTTACAGGAGGATTTGTTTCGGGAATACTTCTTGACAAGCTTATGTATCTTTTGATTACAAAAATTTTAAAAGCAGATATAAAGCTCGGCTTTTACATATCGGGAGAATCCGTTATATATACGCTTGCGGTATTCGGAATACTGTTTTTGCTGATATTCCTTAATTCACTGCGAATGATACATCTTTCCAATCCGATAGAGCTTTTAAAGGGCGGAAATGTCGGTGAAAAAGAACCAAAAGCAAAATGGCTTACCGCAATACTCGGCTTTTTCTGTCTCGGAGCAGGATATTATATAGCTGTTACTGTTAAAAATCCGGTTGAAGCAATTACGTTTTTTTTCGTGGCGGTAGTGCTTGTAATAGTGGGAACGTATCTTGTATTTACAGCCGGAAGTATAGCATTATTAAAGATATTAAAAAAGAACAAAGGATATTATTATAAAACAAATCATTTTATCAGCGTTTCCGGAATGATATACAGAATGAAACAGAACGCTGTCGGACTTGCAAATATATGTGTACTTTCAACAATGGTGCTTGTAATGATTTCATCAACATCATCACTGATAATAGGCACGAATGATATACTTGAAAAACGCTATCCATATCAGATAAATATTTACAAATATGATAATGATGAATCATCAAATCAGGATTTTATTGATATGGCACACCGTACAGCAGATTCAGAAAATATACAAATCCAAAGTGAAACATCATATACAAGCCTTTCATTTATGGCAGTATATGACGGAAAAAATACTTTTGAAACAGATACAAGTAACAGAATGTCAGATATAGACAATGTATATTATCTGTTTTTCATAACTGCACAGGAATATTCGGAGTGTACCGGAGACAAAGCAGAGCTTGAAAACGATACAGATGTATATTTCTGGTATAACAGGGACGCATACAAACAGGATTATTTTAATCTTTTCGGAGAAAAATACAACATAGTCAAGCATACTGATAAATTTGCAGGAAACGGAAATCTTGCATCAAATGCACTTTCGGGATTCGGAATTGTTGTAAAAGATATGTCCGTAATGCAGAAACTCTATGAACATCAGAAAGAGGCATACGGAGACAATGCGAGCAATATTGAATTTTTCTACGGTATCGATATTATGGGCGATGAAAATACACAGATAGACTTTTCATGTAAGATTGAATCAGAAATAGAATCATATGCAAATGAAAATGAAGTATATTATAATATTGGCTGTCGTGAAAAGAACCGCAATGATATATACGGACTTTACGGAAGTTTATTCTTTCTCGGAATGTTTCTCGGAGTGATGTTCATAATAGCAACAATACTTATAATATACTATAAGCAGATTTCGGAAGGCTATGACGATAAAAACCGCTTTGAAATAATGCAGAAAGTCGGAATGACTGAAAGAGAAGTTAAAAGTTCGATACATTCACAGGTGCTTACAGTATTTTTTATGCCGTTGATTTTAGCCGGAATACATGTAATTTTTGCATTTCCGATAATAAAAAAGATACTGCTTATGCTTATGCTGACGAATACAAAGCTTTATATAATCTGCACAATAATAAGCTTTCTTGTATTTGCACTGATATATGTAATAATATATCTTCTCACGGCAAAAATATATTACAAAATAGTAAAGCGTTGAGGAATTAAAAAAATAAGGGGCGACCATTGGTCGCCCGTTTTTAATCAGTCAAGATTAACAATTTCCTTGTAAAATTCGGAATAGTCCTTTCTGTTTTCCTTAGTGAACTGAATAGCTGTTCTGGGGTGCTGATTGAGAAGTCCTGTCATAAGATACTGCAAATCATATCCCCATACAACACCGTCCTCACGGAGCTTATTCATATGCTTTTCAATAAATTCGATAACAGGATATACATTGTATTTCGGATTGCGTAAGAGACCGAGAAGGAGTTCCATAGCACAGTTTCCCGCACCTCTGCCCATAGCGGAATAAGTAGCATCGAGAAAATCAACACCGTCACCGACAGCCTCAATAGTATTGGCAAAGGCAAGCTGTTGGTTATTGTGGGCGTGAATACCTACTTTTTTGTTGTATTTTGTGGCAAAATTCATGTAAACGTCTGAAATTCTTGCAATCTGTTCGGGATATAATGCACCGAAACTGTCAACGATATAGAAAACGTCAACGGGAGTTTTTCCGAGAATATCAAGAGCAACATTCAAATCGCCCTCCTGAGCATTTGAAATAGCCATAATATTACAGCTTACTTCATAGCCTTTTTTAGCAGCGTCCTCAATCATATCAACGGCTGCGGGAATGGTATTGAGATAAGTTGCAACACGGATAAGGTCAACAGGGCTTTCGGAACGGTCTGCAATATCGTTTTTATAGTCACATCTTCCGACATCAGCCATAACAGCGATTTTGAGATTTGTATTGTTTTCGCCTACAATTTCCCTGATATGTTCATCACTGCAGAACTTCCACTTGCCGAACTTGTTGACATCAAAAATTTCCTTTGAAGCCTTATATCCGAATTCCATATAGTCAACGCCTGCTCTGATATTAGCCTGATACAGGTCTTTTACAAACTCATCGGAGAAATAAAAATCATTTACAAGACCTCCGTCACGAAGTGTAGCGTCAACGACTTTTACACCTTCACGGTAATCCATAAGCTTTGATATTTCTTTCATAGTTAAAAATCCACCTTTGTCAATAGAAAAATACTTTCGCACTTTTAAGCTTTGAAGTGCTGATGTAGCTATTATAACATATCTGTTCCGGATTGTCAAGTGCTGAATAAATAATAAAAAATTTTTATAATGTCAAAAAATTTTTTTCGGAAAATGTTGGATTAGGTCTTGAAAATTTTCAGAAAATAGTGTAGAATAATAATGACGGCATATTTCAGCCGGATTATCTTCTATATCCATTATGAAAGGAAGTCATAAAAATGGCAGGTTTAAACAAAGTCACAGTAGACGATATTAATGTTAAGGGCAAAAAAGTCCTTGTAAGATGCGATTTCAACGTACCTCTTAAGGACGGCGTAATCACTAACGATAACAGAATTCAGGCAGCTCTCCCAACTATCAAAAAGCTTATCGCTGACGGCGGAAAAGTAGTTCTCTGTTCACACCTCGGCAAGCCTAAGAACGGCCCCGAAGAAAAATTCTCACTCGCTCCCGTAGCTGTAAGACTTGCTGAAGTTCTCGCTCCTGCAAAGGTAACTTTCGCTAACGATGATACTGTTACAGGCGAAAACGCTAAGAAGGCTGTTGCTGAAATGAACGAAGGCGATGTTGTACTCCTCCAGAATACAAGATTCAGAGGTGCTGAAGAAACCAAGAACGGCGAAGATTTCTCAAAGGAACTCGCAGAACTCGTTGACGGTGAAGTTTTCGTTATGGACGCATTCGGTTCAGCTCACAGAGCTCACGCTTCAACAGCAGGCGTTACAAAATTCGTTAAGGAAACTGCTGTCGGATACCTTATGCAGAAAGAAATCAAGTATCTCGGAAATGCCGTTGAAGTTCCTGTCAGACCTTTCGTTGCAATTCTCGGCGGTGCTAAGGTAGCAGACAAACTCAATGTTATCTCAAATCTTCTTGAAAAGTGCGATACACTTATAATCGGTGGCGGTATGGCTTATACATTCATCAAGGCTAACGGCGGTTCTATCGGAACATCACTCGTTGACGATGAAAAGCTTGAATACTGCAAGGAAATGCTTGCTAAGGCTGAATCACTCGGAAAGAAAATTCTTCTCCCTGTTGACTCCGTAGTAGCATCATCATTCCCGAATCCTATCGACGCTGAAATTGAAGTTGAAACTGTTGATTCTGACAAGATTCCTGCTGACAAGATGGGTCTTGATATCGGCGAAAAGACACAGGCTCTCTTTGCAGAAGCTGTAAAGACTGCTAAGACAGTAGTATGGAACGGACCTATGGGCGTATTTGAAAATCCGATACTTGCAAAGGGTACAATTGCAGTAGCAAAGGCACTTGCAGAAACAGACGCTACAACAATTATCGGCGGTGGCGATTCAGCAGCAGCAGTAATGCAGCTCGGATTTGCTGACAAGATGAGCCACATCTCAACAGGCGGCGGTGCATCTCTCGAATACCTTGAAGGCAAGGTTCTTCCGGGTGTTGCAGTAATCGCTGAAAAGTAATTTATTTTTTCTTTTCGGAGGTGGCTCTGCCCCCTCCGAACCTCCCCCGCAAGCCTTTTGAAAAAGGCTTGACCGAAAACTTCTGATT
>JAEDMB010000110.1 GCA_016303235.1 Oscillospiraceae bacterium | reverse complement strand
AGATAGTCAAGATAAGCCGGATATGAATTTTGCTTTGCAAGTTCCTCGTCCTGCTGGGCAATCGAGTAGTAATAATTAACTACTGCATTAGCTTCTTCATTTGTAATAAAATGACTGTCAAATTCTATGGGAAACGGCAGTCCGTCACTGTTTGAAATCATTGTTTTTCCGTATTCAAGCCTTACAGAGCCTTTTTCCTCCTTGCAGGCTGTCAGAGAAAGCATACCAATTGCTAAAGAAAGGCATAATGCTTTTTTTAAAATCATTTCATATTCTCCTTTATTATAATTTACTTATTATAACAATTATAGTATTAATATTCTCTTATGTCAAGAATATTTTTCTGTTTGTTGATAATTGCTGATTTCAGACGATAAATTTGTGCATTTATACAAAAATAAAATTTATTATTGACTTTTGCAGTTCTTTGTAGTATAATATCAAAGTCGGTGAAAACCGCTATCGAGGTGTAACTCAGCTTGGTAGAGTGCTTGGTTTGGGACCAAGATGCCGCAGGTTCGAGTCCTGTCACCTCGACTAATTCGGGGAGTATATATTTTTTCCTCTCCCCGAATTTCAATAAAAAATATTTTCTGAAAAATTTCTCAAAAACGCTTGACAAATCCGGATTTATGTGATATAATAATTAAGTCGCATAGATGTGATAAATAAAAACGTCAAAAAAGTTTTTTGAAAAATTTCCTGAAAACACTTGACAAATCAGAAAATATGTGATATAATAAATAAGTTGAATAACGCTGGTGTAGCTCAGTTGGTAGAGCAGCTGATTTGTAATCAGCAGGTCGGGGGTTCGAGTCCGTCCACCAGCTCCATTCTATCTCTGAATAAGATAGAAATTTTTTTGAAAAAAGTAATATGGGAGAGTTCCCGAGTGGCCAAAGGGGGCAGACTGTAAATCTGTTGCTTCTAGCTTCGATGGTTCGAATCCATCCTCTCCCACCATTATTTTTTAACTCCCCGCATTTTCCGTGCGGTTTTTTTATTCGTTTCTTCAGACCTTGCATTTTTTTGCAGGGGTTTTTTTATTTCAGGGAAAAAAGTATATTTCAATTAAAATATATCCGGTTTGTGCAGAAATATATAATTATTGCACTGCTGAATTATAAGGAGAATTTTATATGGGCTTTAATATACCTATGAAAACTACAGGTGCATATAATAAAAACTCTATAATAAATAAATTCGGGAATCAGAATGCCGTATGCAGAAATAATCCGGTTCAGAATAATAATAAAAATAATAGTTCTTCTTCCTCCGGAAACGGAATAAAACTTCAGAGAGGTCAGAAAATAAAGCTTAGTGACGGAAATTCTGATACTAATCTTAAATTTTATTTCAAATGGAATATCAAAAATCCCGAATGTGACCTTGACGGTTCTGCTTTTATGCTTGACGGAAGAAATAAAGTTATTAATGACAACTGGTTTATATTTTACGGAAATCCTCAGAGTCCTGACAGAAGTCTGAATTATAATGCCTATGAAAACGGAAAAGGTGCGGAAATGAGTATAAATATTTCCCGCCTTAATCCGAATGTTCAGAAAATTGTAATGTCTGTTACAATATATGAGGCTTTTGAAAGGAATCTCAATTTCGGAATGATTGAAAATGTTTCTGTCAGTATTGCCGACAGTTCAAAGAATATTGAGATAGCACACTTTGATATTGATGACTGTTACAGCAGTATCACTGCTCTTGTAGTCGGTGAGCTTTACCGATATAAAAATGAATGGAAGTTTAATGCAGTCGGTTCGGGAGTTCAGAGAGATTTGGCAGGATTCTGCGGAATGTATGGTGTAAATCTCATTTAGAGAGGAAGTGAATTTATGATAAAATTTGAAACTTTAAACGAATTATGCCTTATGATTACAAATGACGGCGGATATGATTATATTTTTGCCAAAAAAGGAGCTTTTATTGCCGGAGAGTGTAATGGTGCAAAAAATTTCAAGTTTACAAAGGTTCTTCTCGGCCCGGAAGAAAATGCAGGACGTGCTTTTCTCGGACAGCTTGCAAGAAGATTTACAGGCGAAAATCTTCCTCTTATGAAGGCAGAATTCAGCGGAAGATGTATTACATACTATGCCAACGAACAACAGCATGTAGTTGTTTATCAGTTGCAGAACGGGGAAACAATATCTGTTGAAAGCGAAAATATTCTTGCTTTCAGCAAGGACTGCAAATACGGAGTCAGATTTATTGGTCAGGGTGTTATTTCGCAGAAAGGTCTTGCAACGTCAACGCTTACCGGACGAGGGCCGGAGGCATATGTTGCTGTTCTTGTGGACGGAAATCCCCTTGTTATCAGCAACATTCAGACAAAAAATACTATGGAAGTTGACCCCGATGCCGTAGTATGCTGGATTGGCGATGACCCGTCAATAAAATTCGATGTCAACTGGCGTAACTTTATCGGACAGAGTTCCGGTGAATCCTATATGTTTGAATGGAGTCCCAACAGCCTTGCAACTGTAATTATTCAGCCTTGCGAAAGAACCTCCGGCATAGACATCAGCATGGACGGACGCAATACAGGCAACCGCCCCTCATCTCAGGAAAGAGCCGGACTTTTTTAGAACTTTCAGGAGAATTTATATGCTTTCTAAAGAACAGATTAACGAAAGAATTTCTTTTGCATTCAAGGATTTGAATATTCCCGAAAAAGCTGAAAGAATTTTTCTTGATGATGAACTTTTCAAAAAACTGTATAAATGCGGTGATGCTGAAATATATGAATATCAGCACTGCTGTGGAAATGAAATTTACAGCGGTGAAGATTTCTGGAAACATAACTGTTGGATTGAAGTATATTCAGAGGGTAACTTCAATTTAACAAAAGATGATGTATGGAATATCTTTAAAGGATTATTCAGTCAGTTTTCAGAGGAATCCCAGAAAAATCCCGTTGCATACAGGCTTGACGAAAAAAATAAAAATCTTGTTACTTTGTATATAATCGGCAGACACTGCGATTCTCACTGCAGTGATTATATAATCTGTATAATGCCTGAAAAAGTAAGTCTCAAAAAAAATTTCCCGATGTCTTATTATATGACAAGATTCGGAAAAAACAGTATACCATTGAGAGAAATTTTAAGATACAATCAAAAGATTTCCGCATAAATTCAGGAGGTAAAAAAATTTATGATTAGAGAAGATTTAAGAAATATTGCAATTATCGCTCACGTTGACCACGGAAAAACTACTCTTGTTGACGAAATGCTCAAGCAGGGCGGTGTATTCCGTGAAAATCAGAACGTTGCAGAACGTGTAATGGATTCAAACGACATCGAAAGAGAAAGAGGCATAACTATACTTGCAAAAAATACTTCCGTTATGTACAATGACATAAAAATAAATATCATCGATACTCCCGGACACGCTGATTTCGGAGGAGAAGTTGAACGTGTTCTCAAAATGGTTGACGGTGTACTTCTTCTTGTAGACGCTGCCGAAGGTCCTATGCCTCAGACAAGATTTGTACTTTCAAAGGCTCTTGAAATGGGGCACAAAGTAATTATAGTTGTCAATAAAATTGACCGCCCCGATGCCCGTCTTGATGAAATAGGCGATGAAGTTCTTGAACTTCTTCTCGAACTTGATGCAAATGATGAACAGCTTGAAAGTCCGATTCTTTTCTGCTCCGGACGTGCCGGAACTGCCTCTTTAAGTCAGTATGAAGCCGGTACAGATTTAAAGCCCCTTTTTGATACTATCATCAATTACATTGACCCTCCGCAGGGTGAAGAAGATGAACCCTTGCAGATGCTTATTTCGTCTATCGACTATAACGAATATGTCGGAAGAATCGGTATAGGACGTATCGAAAGAGGAAAAATAAAGGTAGGTCAGCAGGTTACTGTTGCCGATTATACAGAATCCAAAAAAGCATACAATTCAAAAATAGTATCACTTCTTCAGATTCAGGGACTTAACCGTGTATCGGCTGAGGAGGCAAAAGTAGGCGATATTGTATGGGTAAGCGGTATTGAAAATATTACAATCGGAGATACTCTCTGCGACCCCGCAAAAGTTGAGGCTATTCCTTTTGTAAAGATAAGTGAACCTACTGTTGAAATGACTTTCTCTGTAAATGACAGCCCATTTGCCGGAAAAGAAGGTAAATTTGTAACATCAAGACAGCTCCGTGAACGTCTTTTCAAAGAGCTTCTCCGAGATGTATCACTCAGAGTAACTGAAACTGATTCAACAGATTCATTCAGAGTTGCCGGACGTGGTGAAATGCACCTCTCTATTCTTATAGAAAATATGAGACGTGAGGGCTATGAGCTTTCCGTATCAACTCCGAGAGTACTGTTCAAGGAGGACGAAAACGGCAGAAAGCTTGAACCTATTGAAAGACTTGTTATAGACGTTCCGGAAGAATGTGTCGGTTCTGTTATGGAAAAAATGGGTACACGTAAGGGCGAACTCACTGAAATGCACCCGCAGGGTAGCCGTATGCGTCTTGAATTTCTTATTCCTGCAAGAGGTCTTTTCGGATATAAGAGCGAATTTCTTACAGATACAAAGGGCGAAGGTATTATGAGCCATGTATTTGAGGGATATGAACCATACAAGGGCGATATTGAAAGAAGAAATACAGGTTCTCTCGTATCATTTGAAACAGGCGAAGCTGTAACTTATGGTCTTTACAATGCACAGGAAAGAGGTCAGCTCTTTATCGGTTCAGGAACTCCTGTATATGAAGGAATGATTGTCGGTGCATCTCCGAAAACAGAGGATTTAGTTGTAAATGTATGCAAGAGAAAGCACCTCACAAATACCCGTGCAAGCGGTAGCGATGACGCTTTGAGACTTGTTCCCCCGAGAATATTAAGTCTTGAGGACTGCCTCGAATTTCTTGCTGATGATGAACTTCTTGAAGTTACTCCGGAATCACTCCGAATCAGAAAGAGAATTTTAAGCAATACAAACCGTGCAAAAATGAAAAACAAGGCATAATAAAATCCCGTCAGATTTTTTCTGACGGGAATTTTTTTGATAATTATTCTTCAGTTTTTTCTTCAGCCGGAGATTCTTCAGCGGGAGTTTCTTCTGGTTCAGATTTTTCTTCAACCTTAACTTCAACTGTTTCATCATTTTCTTCAGCGGGAATAACTACTTCAAGGTCTTCATCAGCACAGCAGTCTGTTTCAAAATCGTAATCATCGCAATTGTCATCAAATTCATCGTCATAATACTTTTTGCAGGAACATTTTTTTCCTAAAAGTTTTGTGAGAGCGAAAGTGAATACTGCACCGGCACTGAATGCAAGAGCTATGATGGAAAATTTTTTCATTTTACTCCTCATTTCTCCGCAAGAATAAATTTTTTTAAAGATGCTTGCGGTCATCTGAAAAAATTACAAATATATTATATCATATATAAACTGCAACTGCAATAGTTTACATGTTTTTTGTTAAAAACATCAAAATCGAGAGGGCTGTTATTGGTGCAGTTTCACAACGGAGGATTCTTTTTCCGAGCCATACGGTTTCAGCGGAAGGATTAAGAAGTGCAGATTCAACTTCATCTTTGTCAAAACCGCCCTCGCTTCCGATAACTATGCCTATATTTTTTAACCCTTTGAGATTTATTTCGGAAAAGTTTTTTCCGCCGTTTTCGTAGAGAAATATAATTTTATCCTGAAGTGCCATATCTTCAAGAGCCTTTTTATAGTTTATTATCGGCATTACAGGCGGAATTATACCTCTGCCGGACTGCTTGGACGCTTGTTCCGAAATTTTATTAAGACGAGCAAGCTTTTTTGAAAAATCTTTTTCATCAGGGCGTGAAACACATCTTCTTGATATAAAGGGAACTATACGGCTGACACCAAGCTCAACGGATTTCTGAATAATAAATTCAAGCTTGTCCAGTTTTGGAACAGCCTGATAAAGAGTTACATTTATATCCGGCTCTGATGCACATGGAACAGCCTCAATAAGTTTCAGCTTTACTTCTTCATCGGAAATTGATACTATAATGCAGTTATAGTCTGTATTGTTACAGCAGAGTGTAACGGAATCACCGGTTTTCATTCGGAGAGAACGCCCGATGTGACGGGCGTCATCTCCTGTAATTTTTATATTGTTTTCATCGATATAATTTGTAAAAAATCTTGGCAAATTTCTGCACATTCTTTCATGTTATTTTAGAGTTCTGTTACTATATTTGCGAGGAACTGCTGAAGTTTAAGAGCATCATTAGCAGTAATTCCGTCACCGGTATTGTGAACGTCAGCGGATTTTACAGCATTTTCATTTAAGGGATTTCCTGCTGAATCGCCTACATATGCTGCAATTGCTACAACGTCAGCAATATCAATATTGCCGTCGCCATTGGCATCGCCTTTAAGCGTTGTATCAGTATTATCTGTTGTT
>JAEDMB010000109.1 GCA_016303235.1 Oscillospiraceae bacterium | reverse complement strand
TGAAATTACTTGCATATTGTCAGCAAGCAAAAGGATTATTTTGCTTTAAAATCAAGAGAATTAGTCGGTGGCAGGCAGGTGTGATTTTTACAGACATAATAGGTCACTTTATCATTTTTCAGAGGATATTCAATGCTGTTCCTGACAACTGATACATTCGCCAGAAACGGGAGATTTTTCTGTATTTTCTGAAAATCGGAATCGTTTCTTACAGCAATAACAATATGCTCCGGCGGATTTTCATTCAACAGCTTTGCAATCAGAAACATACTGTGACCTGCCGGATAATCCTGTGACTGTGCAGATAAAAACTCAATCTGTTTTTCAGCAAGTTTCTGATATTTTTCATTTTCGGTCATCTGATACAATCGAACAAAGTTGTATGCCATTACAGCGTTGCCACTTGGAACCGCTCCGTCATAGGTTTCCTTGGGATTTATAAAAAGCTCTGTGCAGTTGGCTTCACAGAAATAAAAACCACCGTTCTGACAGTCAGCAAATCGTCTGACTGCTTCATCACAGAATCGTTCCGCATTTTTCAGACAGCTCTTGTCCAATGTGGAATTGTACAGTTCCAAAAGTGCAGTAATATAAAAAGCATATTCGTCCAGAAAGCTTTTTTCCGAATGTTTTCCATTACGCCAGCTTGTGAAAAGCTGTAAATCATTGCACAAATTCAGTTCAATAAATTTTTTTGCATTTTTTATCGCCTGCAAATATTTTTCTCTGTGCGATACTCTGTAAAGAACAGATAATGCCACTATCATCAAAGCATTCCACGAAAGCAGAATTTTATCGTCCAGATGCAGTTCAGTACGATTTTTTCGGTAATTGTAAAGCTTGTGTATTTCATCACTGAAATCAGAATCCAGGTCATTGCTTTTTAGCAGATTGGGAATATTCACGCCTTCAAAGTTGCCACTTGCAGTAATATCATATGTCTTTGCAAACTGTATTCCCTTTTCCTCACCAAGAATATCCATAATCTCATTAAGTGTAAAGGTATAATATTTTCCCTCAACGCCCTCGCTGTCCGCATCATATGCACTGTAAAATCCTCCGTACTCAGAAGTCATTTCACGAAGAATATATTCTGCTGTTTTCTCTGCTGTATCAAGATAAATTTTCTTTTCTGTTATGCTGTAAGCCGTAGAATATGCAATTATCAATAAAGCATTGTCATAAAGCATTTTTTCAAAGTGAGGTGCAAGGAAATATTTATCCGTTGAATATCGGGCAAAGCCATATCCGATATGGTCAAATATACCGCCCTTACGCATTTGTATAAGCGTTTTTTCTGCCATCTGCATTATATTTTTATCCTGATTCTGAACTGCATACAGCATTAAAAACAGTAAGTTGTGAGGTGCAGGAAATTTCGGTGCAGAACCAAATCCGCCGTAAATACTGTCAAAGCTGTGTCTGAAAATCTGCACAGCATTTTCAATAAGATTTTTATCTTTTACATCAGTTCTGACATCTGATTTTTTCAGATGTGCAATTATTTCCTCCGCTGAATTTAAAAGTTTCGTGCGGTTATCATTCCATTGTGTTATAACTGCATACAGCAAGTCGGAAAATCCCGGCATACCATATCGGGAATGAACAGGAAAATACGTCCCTGCAAAAAAAGGTTTCTTGTCCCATGTCATAAAAATACTCATAGGCCAGCCTCCGCCTCCGGTAAACGCCTGACACACTGACATATAAACGCTGTCGATGTCAGGACGTTCCTCACGGTCAACCTTTATGGAAATAAAATTTCTGTTGAGTATCTCCGCAGTCTGAATGTCCTCAAAGCTCTCATGTGCCATAACATGACACCAATGACAGGTACTGTATCCTATGCTGAGAAAAACCGGTTTATCTTCTGCTTTTGCTTTTTCAAAGGCCTCATCACACCAGGGATACCAGTCTACGGGATTTCCTGCGTGCTGTAATAAATACGGACTTGATGAATTTTTCAGATGATTGCTCATTTTACTGTCTCCAATCTTTTCTGTTAGTATATCCATTACAGAATAATTTATACAAAGTCTGAACTGAAATTCTCCCCCGCCTATGCGGGAGCATAAAGGCGGGGGGAAGAATATCACTCGTATTTATCAAACCATTTTTTCTCCCACCAGTTGCCGAATGTACGACACGCACATTCGCAACAATAGCGGATTCCCTTTTTCATTACACGGAAAATTCCCCACATTCCTGATTCAACGTCCCATTTAAGCGAACCTGAACGATACAGATAATCTCCCGAGTATTCAGATGCACCGTTTTCAAGCTCAATGTTGTAAACACCTCCGACACTGACTGCACCCTGTACGGAAATACGTGTTGAAAACGGGTCATCAGGTTGTGCAAGCCAGTTATGACCGTGCAGTACAAAGCTGATATTTCTTGGTTTATCTGCCGGCATAAGATAACGGATAATAACACGCTCTCCCGTATATGCCTGTAAAAGCGGTGTTGAAGGGTCTCCGTGAGATTTTGAACTGAATACTTTACTTATAACCGGTATTCTTTTTAATCTGTTGAAAAAGCGTTCTGAACGGTAATTATAACCCTTTTCGCCTGTATCTTCGTGGTCAACTTCACCGTGTCCTGACTCTTCGGTCTGCTGTGCTGTTTTTATCAGATTGCCTTTACTATCCAGCAGACGGATTCCGTTTTGTGCGAACAGTACAAATTCACGGAATGTTTTTACTCCCGGTGCAGTGATAACCGCCTGTTCGCTGAAATTTTCTTTTCTTATTCCGAAATTGCTGTAATACTGTGAAGCAGGAGGTTCTATTATAATTGCTCCGAACAAACCGTGATAACGATGATTTCGCAGGTCTCCAAAGGAATTTAGCATACAAGTGCCGTATTCCTTGTCAGCATACCACAGATATTTTATACATTCACCGGGAGCAACGGTCTGTTCCGGCTTGTTGTAACCAACGTTTACGCCTGCTGAACATACGGGGCAATGTTTAAGAAACTGCGGACTCATTGAAACTCTGTCAGACGGTCTGTGAGGCATATCAAGCGGTACAGAGGGATAATCGTGATACAGAACCGGTTTATCAAACATATTATGCAGTGTGATTTCAATCCATTCTCCTGCATTCGCACGGAGTATCAAAGGAACCGGATTCTTTCTTCCGCACTTTACCTCCTCTGCCTGTTCAAGAGGAACAAACAGCATACCCTCGGGGTCGTGGTCGCCGTAGCGGTTATACTCAATATCTTTCTGAATTGCGGCAATCTCAAATCTGCGTATCTTAGCTCCCTCCGGAGGACATTGCGGATACGGCACGGGCTTGTTATTATTGCACAGGGGGAGCAGACATTTCTGACGGCATCGGTAAGCTCTTATAATTCCCCACAGACCAAGCCACAAATCATCAATGCCACCGAAATAATAAAGATAATCGCCCGCTCCATAATAATCATCAACACGGATATTAAAAGCCTCTGAAATACCGATAGTCTGTTCTGCAACAATTGGAGAAACAGGGTCAGTGATTTCTTTTCTCCACGACATTCCATTTATATTGAATGCGTGCTGTTCTTCGTGAGCACCGTCCAGCAAACGGATTACCATCGGGTCACCGGGATAGGTTTCCAGTACAGGCGTTGCAGGGTCGCCGTATTTCCTTGAACTGAAAATATGGGCAGGGTCATTTTTCTTTTTCAGACGTTCCCTCATTGGTTCACAGCGATAACTGATTCCCATAACTCCCGGGTCATCATCAGAGCCGGGGTGTTCCGGCGGATTAAGCGGATTTCCGTCCTTATCAAAAAGCAGTGCAAAATCATGAACAAACATTGCAAATTCACGGTAGGATTCACCGTCAGCTTTCTTTATAACGGCATTTGCTCCGCTTTTAAGCGGTCTGCCGTTTTTTGGATTCAGAAATACAGAACCTGCAGGTTCAACAAGCAATGCTCCAAACATACCATGCTGTTGATGAGAATTTGCAAACAGGTGGTCATGGAAGAATACTGTATTTAATTCTTCATTGGCAAAAAATCTTTCTATCAGCGTTTCGTATTTCCTTGCACCTGCAATATTATTCCAGCCGTTCGCCGAACCGTCCGACACAATGGTATCAAACTTAACAAGATGAATATGAAATCCCACAATATCAGTCAGTGTTTTCAGCTGAAATTCATTCCCCTCAATAAAATCAGGAAGAAGATTGGTAAGTCTGATTTCAACACAATCGCCTGCATTTGCACGGATAACAAGAGGTTCGGGACGGATTTTTCCGCTGTTTACTTTTTCAAGATAATTTTCAAGTGTTCCGTGACGTTCAATTTCCTCTTTCAGAACAAAAAATCTTCCTTGCGGGTCGTGCCAGCCATAGCGGTTATAAGTGATTTTCGCCTGTACAACAGCAAGTTCAAACACTCTGACATCTTCCGGACACTTGCAGGGACATGTTTCCGAATACAATGCACCGGGAACAAATTTCGGTACAAAGTTTGCTTTTTCAAGAGGTGTCGGGAAAATAATATTATTGCCGTCCTTATCCAGGATTCCGAGAGGTGGCTGAAGCGGACGTTCACCGGGTTCTCCGTTTATAAAATTCAGATATCCGGGGTGAAGTAAATCTTTTTCCGGAGGACAGGGACGGTCTTTCAGCGGTATAAGCCTTTCTATTGGCGTACCGTCCGGAAGCTCTCCTGTCCCGTCCTCCAGTCTGTCAAAAATACGCCATAATGTCCACATTCCCTCATGAAAATGCGGATATAAATGACAGTGAAAAATAACATCGCCGATAGTTCGTGTAAGACTTCCAGCACCGTAAAGAATATCCAGTGTATAACATTCCTGCGGACTGATTGAAATGGAATCTATTATTGTAGATTTCGGGTCATCCGGTTCAAGTCTCCACTGATGGTTATGCAGATGAAAAACATGAGTTTCCTTGATACCGCCGTGAATCAGTCTGATTTTTGCGGGGTCGCCTGCATATGCCCTTAAAATAGGCGGTGCAGGGTCACCGTACGGCCATGAACTCATCGAAATATCTTCGCCTGTTACAACATGATGCATTTCATCAAGAGGAGGTCTGTTTCGCATAGGTTCACTCCGGTAGCTTATTGCTGTTGTTCCGTTTGGCAGTCCTGTGTGAGGGTCAACTGGTTGCTGACCGTCCTTGTTTTTGATTTCAAGTTCATCATGGAAGAAAACCGCATACTCACGGAAAGACGGGTGAGCAGGATTGTAAATATCTGCAAACAGTCCGCTTTCAGTTTCTTCACCTGTAACAGGGTCAAACCATCTGGACTGAGGCTTTTCAACTATTATTGCACCAAACAGTCCGTGTACATTTGTACCTTCTTCACTGCTTCTTGCATCTCCCAAATCAGAAAACAGATAAACGCCCTCTTTTTCCGCATACCACACATACTGAATAAAATCATAAGTTGTCGTATCCGGATTATTTCCCACATTTGCACCGTCCGAAGTCATAACATCATACCTTAAACCCTGAACATGCATTGACACCCGCCTGTCAAGCCTGTTATAGAAATTTATATGAATCTCATCGCCTGCATTGGCTCTTATAACAAGTGGCTGTACTTCCTTATAAGGCTGAGGAGGATTCATTTCAAAATTTTCTCTTGCCCTTTGCTGAATCCGTTCTGAATCTTTCTTCAGCACATAAAGCATACCATTGGGGTCATGGTCACCGTATTTGTTATATACAATAGGAATGGATATTGCTTCTATATCAAAAGTTCTGACAAATGCTTGTTTCGGATAGTCCGACAAAGTTGTCATTACTGAAAACTCCTTTCAAATTAAATTGAAATATATACTATTTCAATTCAGTATATGACTGATTTGTCCAGTAAGTGACATTAAAGAAGTGCTGTAAAATTACAAACTATTTTCAATAAAATAAAAGTGCCGGAAAATCAGCAAGCATTATAAAAATTAATGAACATCAGAACTTCAGCAGGAACTGACAGTCAGAACAGAAAATCATCAGAATTATGAATAGATAGAGAAAACCCCTACTGGAGGAAAATTCGGTAGGGGTATTTATGTTTATGGTAATTCTTTTAAAAGAGGTTGAAGCTGTTTTATTATCTTGCTGACATTTTCGTTGGGAATAATCTTACATAATCTATTATTAACCTGCGACCTTGTTGTAGAGTTTACAAGAATATCGATTATTATTTCACGTTTTTCCTTATATACACCGTTTTTAAAATATTGTCCATAAACAGACCTAAACTGAGCCTCCCTTTTCTTCTTATCTATTTTCGTTGTGGGCTTGACTGAACCAGAAGGTAAATCTTTAATAAATACTTTAAATACTTCATAGATGATAGGAATATTGCTACTGGGTATTAATTTTGTCAGTTCATTATTGAGAGATTGCTTATCTTTAGAATTAAGTAAAAGTAATATAATGTTTTCTTTCTTTTCTTTGTATGGTGACTTGTTGAAATGCTGACCAAACAGTGATCTAATCTGTGATTCTTTTTTTGAAAC
>JAEDMB010000108.1 GCA_016303235.1 Oscillospiraceae bacterium | reverse complement strand
AGCGCGTGACTGTTAATCACGATGTCGCTGGTTCGAGTCCAGCTTGGGGAGCCAAGCAAATTTTAAGGCGAACTAAAATCGAGGACAGAGAGTAATGTTTGTTTTACTTCTTTTCCTTGGCGTTAGGTCGCCTTAAATCGTTATTTAGGGCTTTTTTATCGCTGTTACAATTAAGAGTAGTTTATTTCACAAGGAAGCAGGGCTTCCGTATGCTTACGTTATGTAAGTGTACGGAAGCCCTTTTTTGTTGCCCGATTATTCTTGATAAGGTGTGATCTATATGCCCAAAACTGAATTTGACTATTATTACGGCGTTGAAGCTGAGCGATTTACTTTTGTCCGAGTGCCGAAGGTGCTTTTCACTGATAAGGAGCATTTCGGTAATTTATCCAATGAAGCAAAGCTTCTGTATGGTCTGCTCCTTGAACGTATGAGCCTTAGCAGAAAGAACAACTGGATAGACAAGCACAACAGGGTATATATCATTTTCCCTGTGGAAGAAATTGAGGAAAGCCTTGATGTTGGTCACGAGAAGGCTCTCAATCTTCTTAAAGAGCTTGATGACCAATCGGGGATTGGACTTGTGAAGAAGAAACGCCGGGGTCTGGGACTGCCGTCAATTTTGTATGTGAAGAACTTCATTGTCAAAGGAGAGCAAAGCAGCGATCATGCACCGACATCAAGAAGTTCGGAAAACGGAATTCAAGAAGTCGGAAAAACAGATTTCAATTGGAAATGACGGATTGATTGACGGAATAGACAGAAACACAGTTGAGGAAGAAGTTAAGAAACAGATTGACTATGACTGCCTTATATCTCACCCCGACAGCTCTGTTGTTCAAATGGCAGAAGAAATAAAAGACCTTACGGAAAGACAGGGGACAGTCAGAAGTGAATTTTTCCGAATCATCAAAGGACAGCATCACAACAGTTTGCTATGGAGAAGTTCGTGAGTGGGACGAAAGAGCGGAAGCGAGAAATCATTTCCTTGAAGCTATGTGGACTATAGTTTATGCGATATTCACTAAAAAGGCTGTTTTTCATCTTATAAGCTCCGAAACGCTTTTTTGATCTTGCATAAAGCAATAAAATACAGTTTCGTATCTTACGATTTTCAAGTTCCCTCTTCAATATTTTGCGATGAAGAAACTTGTAATATGTGCTTCGATTAACGTTCAGAACACGGCAAAGTGTTGTGACCGAATGCTCCGATGACAGCAGCCTTACGGCGTTCAGTCTTTGCCTGAGCGAGGAGTGAATATCGCAATGGCATTTTTTAATATCAGGTTTTCCTCACATTACACTTAAGGAAATTGTGAATATTCTTGAATTGAAAACCTGCATTGAAACTGTAAGAAAAGCGTTGGTGAAAATGGGATATTCATATAAAAAGAAGTCTCTTCATGCAGCTGTACAGGAGCGTTCCCGATGTGCAGGAAGAACGCAAAAAATGGAACAAGAATACATTTGGAGTAAAGGCTGAAAACCTTGTATTTCTTGATGAAAGCGGCGTTAATACAAACTTCACAAGGCTCTATGCCCACGCTCCAAAAAATGAACGGGCAGTTAATTCTGCACCTTTAAATAAACCTGTCACAACAACTGTATTGTCATCAATTCGACTTGATGGAATGACTGTACATACCACTTATCAAGGCGGAACAACATCAAAAAGATTTTATGATTATATAAAAGATATTTTAATTCCAAATCTTAAAAAAGATGATATTGTGATTATGGATAATATGCGTTCTCATCATACAAAAATGGTAACACAGTTATTTGATGATGAAAACATTTCATATAAACTTTTGTCACTATATAGTCCTGATTTAAATCCGATTGAAAAGATGTGGTCAAAGATGAAAGCATTTCTTAGAAAACAGAAAGTTCGTGCAGTTGATAAATTATCTGACGCTATCAATGATGCACTGAAAACAATCAGCGTATCAGACTGCATCGGGTGGTTTCACTCTTGTGGATATATGCAGTAATTTGTGGAAATGATATAGTAAGGGATATAAGATAAATCTGGAGCTGAATATGGATTATGAGCAGTTTTGTGAGGGGTGGACTGGGTTACAGTTTGCCAATGTTTAGATAATAAGCATTGGATTGTCATCCTGTAACTATGATGAGATAGAGGAAAAAACTCCAAAAAAGTTTGAATTGTTTTAAAATCGCGGAATACACTCCTAAAAATATTGACATAATTAATTTTTAGGAGTATAATGTATATAATAAGACTGCAAGGGAGGCTGGTATATGCAAAATCGTATTGAAAGAACCGTATATCTTGAGTGGCTGAAAAACTGGAGAGAAAAGCAGATTATCAAGGTTGTATCAGGCGTAAGACGTTGCGGCAAATCTACGCTGTTTGATATTTATAAAGACTTGCTTATAGAAAATGGAACAGAGAAAAGTCAGATTATCAGTATAAATCTTGAAGATATCGAGTTTGAACATCTTTCCGACTATCACGCTTTATATTCTTACATCAAGGAGCGACTTACTGCAGATAAAATGAATTATATCTTCCTTTACTCGTAATTTATATGTTTCTTTTAGTTCATCGGTTCTATGAAAAATCTATTTGTAATCATTGTAAATTTGCTGTTCAATATTCTCGATTGCTATTGCTTTTGAATGTTCTTTAATATAGGCAATATCTTTTTCAAAGCAGTTCTGTTCTCTGTAAAGTTGTTTTACCTTAGCCTCTAAAGCACCATTTTTTCTGCTGGAATTTGATATTATACTAAATAATTCACTTGATGATAGCGAATAAAGGTCAAAAGATATATTTAGCGATTTGTCATATCTTAATTCAAAGTTATTTAAGTTTCTATTCTTTTTGTAAGCTAATAGCCAGTTATACCATACCTTTTTGAGACTTGCGTTTGCAATTTTTGTCTTTTTAACTTGTATTGCCGTATAGGAATTGTTTTGAGAATCTTTTTGGGTTGCGCATAAATACTCGGACTTGCTGTCAATGTTGTTTTCAGTAATTGCTATATCATCCAGCGTTTCAAATTCTATCGTGTCATTTTCTTGAATACTAGGAAGCAGGGAAATGAAGAGTTTTATCTGATAAGCATATCCGCCAAGTGAAACTATTCCTGGATTAGTACTCATAACGCACACTCCTTTATGTGAAATGGTTGTTTTTCTATCTTCTATAATTATACACTATTTTGCTTAAGAGTGCAATATATTTTATATCTTGCTAGTAGTTCATATGTAAAAATAATTGGTTTTAAATGATGGATTATGGTAGTATAGATGGAATGCTTTTGAGGTTGGACATGGACTAAGAGCAGTTTTTAAATGAACTACAATGTATATGTCTGTTGCTTCACAGGTTGAAAAATATATAGAATAGTGGTTTGTATATGGAATATAAATTACCATTGATTAAATTGACTAGAATAATTGTTATAAGTTTTAAAGTGGATAGTATCGTTCGGCGCAAGTTTCTTTATGAAAAGTGACGATTAATAATGTCGATGTAGTATATAAAGAAGTGTTTACAATAACAATGCATGGTATATGCATTGAATATTAAGGGAGTGGTGGAGGATTCGATTGACAATCATATTGTTATTATATGGTAGAATTTAATTATAACCGATATAGTCAAATAGTAGAAAACTTAATTATAATTATAGGTCGTCATAGGTATGCATTAGTCGTTTTATATTTCGATATGGGGGTGGATATTATGTTGAATGATATGCACTTGATATTTATGGCTAAATATGTTATAATCAAAGTGATAAAGTATTTCTTTAAAGGATAGAAAAATAATTCTGATGTCAGTCAGAAAGCAAAATAGATTTTCACCAGCAGTGCTTTGTGCAGCTTATACCGAAAAGTAAGCGGCTGTGCACAGAGTGGTTTTGCCGCTTAAATATGATATATGCTGCACTTTATTATTTCAATTACTATGTAATATGGAGTGATAAAAATGTCATATATCAATGCTGAAAAGGTTTTACAGTTCAGTCATTCTCTTGAGGAACAGATAGGCGGTCAGCTTAAAGCTGGATTTACTCTTAAAGACTTGTATGAGGACAGGGACAGAGTGAGTGGTGCAAGAATAAGGGATTATTCACCACAGTATATGGCAACTTTGGCTGTGAAATAGAGGTACTATGATTGAAAGAATTTTAAAGCATTGGAATTTTACGAATACAGAAATTTTTGAACAACTTCACAAAGACTCACCGAGGCTTATATATAAGATAAAGTCAGACGGCAAGCTATGGTTTGTAACTGTAACAAGGTCTGCTTCCTTATCAAAAGGAATATCAAATTTCTGAGCCATTCATGCTGTATTTTTGATTCGTATCACATATTTCAGTTCATTATTTTCAAGGTGAGCGATGGTATTATACGATTCGTAGCCTCTGTCTGTAATAATAATTGAATTATATTTTATGTTATCAATCATACTTATAAGTGCAGAACGTTCATTTGCACTTCGGCTGTTCTGTAAAACAGCATCAACATAACGCTTATTCAACAAGTCATACAAAGCATTCAGATGCATCATGTTATAGCCTTTTGAAAGATTATTGGCACAGTAATGAGTTCCGTAATCATCAGGAATAATAGGAATATCAGAACCGTCCACAGCGTAAAGCCTGTAGCCATGAAAGAAACTTGTCTGAGAGAATGCCTCATTGAATTTATGGAATAGATACTGAAAAGCTGATGGCAGAATCCTTGCTTTGTGCTGAACAATAGCCGAAACTGATACTGCTTTTTGCTCAAGAACATAGAACTCCAATAAGTTCTTTGCCAAGTGTTTGACTACCCATACCAAGAATGAATTTCATTGTTTTTGAAAATGAAAGTTCACTTTTGCGAACAAAATCCTGTTTAGGATCAGCCACGAAAGCTGACACATTTTTCTCCATGCTGCAGATAAGCGTATTAAGCTTGTTTTTCACGATATTACAGTAATTTTGCACGGTAAAACCTCCAATCAGATGTGTATATCTGATTAGCTGCGCCGCACATTTTTCGGCTTTTTATCAATACATTTTTGCGTAAATTTACAATATATTCATAAAAAGTTGTAAGAGTTTTTCGCTCTTTCTTCTTTTTCTTAGCTTAATGACATTACACTCAGCGGTAGAGTGTGGCAAAACATCCTGGTAGCTGTGGCAGTTGGGGAATATACAATTGTCGTTCTGCATCAAGTTTCATTTTTTTGAGGGATACACTGAATAAAAACCAGAAAAAACCACAACAATATAGCATAAAGCATAGGTTCACAATCCGAGCGTAAACCAATAGTATAAGATGCTTCACCATATATCCCTGTAAAACCACTGTTTAACATATTAACCTCCAACAAACCAAATATATTAAACAGCAAAGATGAAATTATAAGGGCAATAATGCATATTCTTATTTTTTTCTATTTTCAGCGGTATTGATCTCACCTTACCGATAAAAGATAAAACTAAACGAAATAACAAGAACACTTATTGCTATAATCTTAAGAGCGATAGAATTTCCCTTTGTGCTTTGATTATACAATTTTTGTTCGTGGTGTCTTAATAATAATCCACAGCATATAGAAAATGCGGAAAAGGCGTAAAAAGCTTTTAATATGATTAGAAACAACGGTAAATAATAGCCGATAATCAAGTATAAAAAATGGGAAAACTGAAAATGAACAAAATATGAAGTGTCAAAGAAATCACGTCGATTTTGCGGAATTTTCCACAAAGTCAGCGTGATTATATTTTTATGGGATTTTCATTTAAAAAACTGTTTAAAAGGTTCTTTTGGTATTTATAAAAAATATTTAAAAGGCCGTATTTAGCCATTTCTGCCATTTAAAAAATAAAAGTTCATTTAAATAGTATATAAGCTCAATAAAAAAATAGGGTGAAAATGGGTTGGCAACCTGGCAACTAAATTCAGTATGTGGAGGCAACTGGTTGCTTGCCCTTGTATTATACAATTAGTATACATCAATTAAACAAAATCATCCTCTTTAAGCGTGCCGATAACAAGTCCTTTGCATCTGATATCCTGGTTTTCTTTAAAATAAATATCATCATAATCAGGATTAATGGAAATAAGCCTGTTTTTGGCTCTCTCTTTTATGTAGCCGAATTATAAATATTCCTATTTCACCTATCTCGACGGTTGGTTGTGAACGTACAAGAACGATATCCTTATTTTTAAAACGTGGCAGCATACTGTTTCCGGATATCTGAACAGCGAAATTCGCTTCTTCTGTTAATTCGCTTCGCTTAACTTCAATAAATTCAGGGTATGTATCATCTATGAGCGGTTCGCCAGTTCCGGCAGAAACTCTGAGTGTCGAGTATTCTATAAAAATTGTCTCAATTTCTTCCTCCTCTTCCTGAACCGGCTCAACGGGAGCTTCGAGCTCTGCAAGAGCTTCAGCTCTTCCGAGAACCATTCCCTTTGATTTCCGATGAGGAAATTGCTCTTTACTCAAAACAGCAGGCGGACAGCCGCAGAATG
>JAEDMB010000008.1 GCA_016303235.1 Oscillospiraceae bacterium | reverse complement strand
GAATAAAATCAAAAAATCCTTTCGGAAGTCCGGAAGGATTTTTTTTAATAACTCTTGCAAAAAACTTCAATGAATGATATAATATATACAGCTTTTATGCCAAAAAATTTTTTTCAGGAGGATATTCTATGAATTACGGCTTTTTTGACCTCTCAAATAAAGAATATGTAATCACAAGACCCGATACACCTGCACCATGGGTAAACTATCTCGGCGACCCCGAATACGGTGCTATTATCTCAAATAATGCTTCCGGATACAGCTTTGTAAAATCCGGTGCTAACGGACGTATACTCCGATACAGATTCAATTCGGATATGGCTCTCCCCGGAAGATATATCTATATCAGAGACAACGATTTGAATGACTACTGGTCTGCATCATGGCAACCTGTCGGAAAACCGCTTGACAAATATAAAAGCGAATGTCGTCACGGCACTGCTTATACTGTAATCACAAGCGAATATGAAGATATAAAATCCGAAACTACCTACTATGTTCCATACGGAAAAACCTATGAAGTATGGCGTACCAAAATCACAAACAACAGCTCCCGCACAAGAAATCTTTCTGTATTCGGATTCGCTGAATTTACAAACGAAGACAACTACGAACAGGACCAGGTGAATTTACAGTATTCTCTTTTTATCTCAAAGACCGAATTTAAAGGCAATAAAATTCTCCAGTCTATCAGCAGTAACAGCCAGAAAGACTGCCGTAACAGATTTTTCGGTATGGTCGGTGCAGATATTAATGCTTCCTGCGGTAATCTTTCCGACTTTATCGGAAGTTACAGAACTTATTCAAATCCGATTGCCGTTGAAACAGGCAAGTGCAGTAATACCATGAATTACAACTCAAATTCATGCGGTGCTTTGCAGTCCGATATAACTCTTGAATCCGGTGAAACTATTGAACTTGTTTATATTCTCGGTCAGCGTAACAATGAACAGGCTGATGAAATTTTAAACGAATACAAGCAGTCCGGCAAGGTTGATTCTGAAATAAAACAGTTAAAGGATTACTGGCATGGTCAGCTTTCAAATTTCGAGGTTGAAACACCGTCAGAAGAATTTAACAATATGATTAACGTATGGAATGCATATCAGTGCTTTATTACTTTCATATGGTCAAGAGCTGCATCATTTGTATATTGTGGTCTCAGAAACGGCTACGGCTACCGTGATACTGTTCAGGATATTCAGGGTATAATTCACCTCAATCCCGAAATGGCATGCGATAAAATACGCTTTATGCTCTCAGCTCAGGTTGACAACGGCGGAGGACTTCCTCTTGTAAAATTTACTCACAATGCAGGCCACGAAAATACTCCCGATGACCCTGAATATGTAAAGGAAACAGGTCACCCCTCATATCGTGCCGATGATGCTCTCTGGCTCTTCCCTACTGTTGCAAAATATATCGGTGAAAGCGGTAACAAGGCTTTTCTCGATGAAGTTATCGTATATGCAAACGGCGGTGAAGATTCTGTATATAATCATCTTAAGAAAGCTATTGATTTCTCTATGAATCATCTCGGTGACCATGATATGCCTGCCGGTCTCCATGCCGACTGGAATGACTGTCTCCGTCTTGGTTCAAAGGGAGAATCTACTTTTGTAGCGTTCCAGCTCTACTATGCTATGAATGTTATAAGAGATATGGCTAAGGATAAAAATGATACTGAATATATCGCTTATATTGATAATGCTAAGGACAAGCTCGCAAAATCTCTTGAAAAATGCTGGGACGATGACAGATTTATCAGAGGTATCCGTGAAGACGGCATTATAGTTGGTGCTAAAAAAGACCCTGAGGCTAATATGTGGCTTAATCCTCAGAGCTGGAGCGTTATTTCAGGATTTGCAGATTCTGAACAGTCAGAAAAGGCTATGAACAGCGTTCACGAAATTCTCAACACTCCTTACGGTGCAAAACTTCTTGACCCGCCTTATCAGAAACATTATTTTGACGGTGCTTTAATGCATATCTTCAACGATGATACAAAGGAAAACGGCGGTATATTCTCACAGTCACAGGGCTGGCTTATTCTTGCGGAATCACTTCTCGGTCACGGAAACCGTGCTTTTGAATACTTCCTTGAAAGTTCTCCCGCTTCTATGAATGACAAGGCTGAAATCAGAGTTATGGAACCTTATGTTCATGGTCAGTTTACCGAAAGCAAGGCTTCCCCTTATGAAGGACGTTCACATGTTCACTGGCTTACAGGTACTGCATCAACTGTTATGGTTGGCTGTGTTGAAGGTATATGCGGTATGCGTCCCGATGCTGACGGTCTGAAAATTTCTCCGTCAATTCCTTCCGAATGGGAAAGCTTTAAAATTCACAAGAATTTCAGAGGCAAAAAGCTTGATATTACTGTTGACAATTCAGCACACGTTGAAAGCGGTGTTAAATCCGTTACACTTAACGGCGTTAAACTTGATTCAAATTATATTCCGGCTGAAAATCTTGCTGATGTAAATAATATTACTGTTGTACTTGGCTGAAAATAATAAAAAAATCGGGACGCATCTGCTTTTGCGTCCCGTATTGTTTCAGCAGTATTCCCTGTCGAATGTTATTATAGTATAATATTTTCCGTCATATTCTTCAAGCTTTTTATCAATGAAATGCTGTATTTTATCGTTGCTGATTTTACATTCATACGGCACTGTTATATCAAAAATCAGATTCTTATGATTTTCACAACTTACCATTCTGAAATCATGAATTGAAAATCCCTGATTCATCGATGATATTATATCCTTTACAACTGCCTTGTATTTTTTTGTCTGTTCGTCATCAATATCAACGGGGTCTGTATGAATTGTCATCATTATATTAAGCTCACTGTATATTCTGCGTTCCGTACGGTCTGCAATTTCATGAACGTCCTGAAAGCTCATATCACTTCTGATTTCTATGTGACAGCTCCCTATCATTTTTGTTACTCCGTAATTATGTATTACTAAATCATGTATATCTATAATATCACTGTCTGAAATTATACTGTTCTTTATTTTTTCTATTATTTCCGGCTGTACCGGCTTGCCTATAAGGTCATCTACTGTATCACGTATAATATCAAATCCTGTCTTCAGTATGAATAATGATACTATAACTCCCATTATGCCGTCTATCGGAAAATCTGTGAAAAGTGAGGATATAAGGGCGATTACTGTTGCAGATGTTGCTATAACGTCATTTCGGCTGTCCTCTGCCGTTGCAGTCATTACTCCCGAATTTATTTTCTTTCCGAGTTTCATATTGAATACTGACATCCAGAGCTTGACACATATTGAAATTATAAGTGATGCAAGCACTATAATGCTGAATTTAACAGGTTCGGGATTCATTATCTTTCCTGCTGAACTTTTGAAAAGCTCAAAGCCTACTATTACTATTATCGCAGAAAGTATCAGCGATGTGAGATATTCCACTCTGCCATGTCCGAAAGGGTGGTCTTTATCAGCAGGCTTCGATGCCATTTTATAGCCTAAAAATGTTACTATACAGCCTCCGCTGTCCGAAAGATTGTTGAATGCATCGGAAACTATCGATATTGAACCCGAAAGCGTTCCCATTATGTATTTAATCAGAAAAAGAAGTATGTTGCATACAAGTCCGACTCCACTGCTTAAACTCCCGTATGACTGCCTTACTTTGGAATCCTCGATATTATCAGGATTCTTTATAAATTTTTTTACAAGAAAATCTGTCATAATCCTTTACCTCGCTTTGATATTAATTGCGTATTTAATCATTATAGCATTTTATTCCTGTAAATTCAACCATATTCTGAAAGATTTTTGTTTACCTCATGCAACAAATTTGATTTTTATGAATTTTAGGGTTATAATATATTTTACTGACAAAGGAGTGATTCTCATAAAAAAAGTAGAAATATTTACTGACGGTGCATGCAGTGGAAATCCCGGTGCGGGTGGTTACGGTGCTGTATTAAGATATGGCAGTTATGAAAAGGAACTTTCCGGCGGTGAAAAAAATACTACCAATAACCGCATGGAGCTTATGGGCGTTATAACTGCTCTTTCTGCTCTCAAAGAACCATGTGAAGTTACTCTCACCACTGACAGCAAATATGTTGTTGACAGTATAACAAAAGGCTGGGTATACGGCTGGAAAAAAAGAGGCTGGATAAAATCCGACAATAAACCGGCTCTCAATTCTGATTTGTGGGAAAAACTTCTTCCTCTCCTTGAAATCCATAAGGTTAATTTTATATGGGTTAAAGGACATGCAGGTCACCCCGAAAATGAACGCTGTGACAGACTTGCTGTTATTCAGCGTGACAAATATTCATATTAAGGAGTCTTTAAAAATGGAAAAAAGATTTGTATATGCAGATAATTCTGCTACTACAAGAGTTTCCGATGAAGTTCTGAAATCTATGCTCCCATATTTTACTGAACATTACGGAAATGCCTCAAGTATATACAAGCTCGGCAGAGATGCCCAGAAGGATATTGAAACTGCACGTGGAAAGGTTGCAAAGGCTCTTAATGCCTCTCCGAGTGAAATTTTCTTTACAAGCTGTGGCTCTGAATCAGATAACTGGGCTATAAGAGGTGTATGCGAAAAGCTTGCTCCCAAGGGCAAAAAACATATTATTACTTCTGTTTTTGAACACCATGCCATACTCCATACATGCCAGTATATGGAAAAACATGGCTATGAAGTAACATATCTTCCTATCAATGAACAGGGTTTTGTAAATCCTGAAGATGTCAGAAATGCCATAAGAGAAGATACTGCTATTGTCAGCATTATGTATGCCAACAACGAAATAGGTACTATTCAGCCTATTAAGGAAATCGGTGCTATATGCCGTGAAAAGAAAGTTATTTTCCATACCGATGCTGTTCAGGCTGTCGGAAATGTTCCTATTGACGTTCAGGAACAGAATATTGATATCCTTTCACTCTCCGGTCACAAGATTCATGCTCAGAAGGGTATCGGTGCTATATACATTAAAAAGGGAATTTCTCTCCCCAATCTTATTTTCGGCGGAGCTCAGGAAAGAAACAAGCGTGCCGGTACGGAAAACGTTCCCGCTATTGTCGGTCTTGGCACTGCAATAGAAATCGCTACTTCCAATATTCCCGAAAAAACTAAAAAAGTTACAGCTATGCGTAACAGACTTATTGACGGCTTATTAAAGCTCCCGAGAACTCGTTTAAACGGTAGCCGTGAAAACAGACTTGCCGGCAACTGCAATATTTCTATTGAAGGTGTTGAGGGCGAATCACTTCTGCTTAAACTCGATTTAAACGGTATATGTGCATCATCAGGTTCAGCATGCACTTCGGG
Organism: Oscillospiraceae bacterium; assembly: GCA_016303235.1. Classification (GTDB taxonomy): domain Bacteria; phylum Bacillota; class Clostridia; order Oscillospirales; family Ruminococcaceae; genus Ruminococcus. Next base: position 20,542 of record JAEDMB010000008.1, on the reverse strand, counting down.
TTCTCTTGACCCCTCGCATGTTCTGCTTGCTCTCGGTCTTAAGCATGAAGTCGCTCATGGCTCTCTCCGTCTCTCAATAAGCGATGAAACTACTGACGAGGATATTGACTATATTCTTGAAGTCGTTCCGAGAGTCGTTGAACAGCTCCGTGCTATGTCCCCTCTCTGGGAAAAAATTATCAAAGAAGAAAAATAATCTTATTATTCAAGGAGGATTTTTTATATGCAGTACAGTGAAAAGGTTCTTGACCATTTCTCAAATCCAAGAAATGTCGGCGAAATCGAGGACGCTGACGGTATCGGTGAAGTTGGCAACGCTAAATGCGGTGACATTATGAAAATGTACATCAAGGTTGACAACGATATTATTACCGATGTTAAATTTAAAACTTTCGGTTGCGGAGCTGCCGTTGCTACTTCTTCTATGGCTACTGAATTAATCAAAGGTCAGCCTATTTCAGAAGTTCTCAAGCTTACTAACAAGGCTGTTGTTGAGGCTCTTGATGGTCTGCCGGCTGTCAAGCTCCACTGTTCCGTACTTGCTGAACAGGCTATCAAATCTGCTCTCTCAGATTACTACACACGCAAGGGTATTGACCCTAAGCCGATTGTTGGCGATATCGAAGAATGTGAGGCTTGTCACTGATAAAAAATTTCCCGTCTGTTATTTATATTTCAGACGGGATTTTTATTTTTATATAATAAAAAAATCAGCAGGCATTTGCTTGCTGATTCTTTACACAGTGACCCGTACGGGAATCGAACCCATGATTCCGCCGTGAAAGGGCGATGTCTTAACCGCTTGACCAACGGGCCTTTAACAGACTGCTTTTACAGTTTATCACAAAAAAAGGCTCTTGTCAAGCATATTCATTAAATTTCGTGGAAATGCACAAATTATAAATATTTATTCATTCTTTTTTGATTTATAAAGCTCGCCTATTGCGTTCATTATAGCTTTCAGACGGTTTTCGTCTATTCCGTCTACTTTTGCTATCGTATTCTGAAGTTCCTCCATTGACACTCCGTTCCCCGATGCGTCATTAAGTCCTGATATATACACGTTATTTATCCATTGCTCCATTTTCTGCCTGTCCATAGCCTTGACTGCCTTGTATGTTGAACGGTCAAGAATAATTTCCGGTTCGCTCATTTATAAATTCCTCCTTAGTATGGCAGATAAAATTCTGCAACTCTCCATTCTCCGTTTTTAATTATAACTGAAAACTGTTCCGTTTCGGTTACAGGGGCTTCGGGGTTTCTGTCATCGCCCGTATAGTGATTGTCTACGCTGAAAACTATTTTATCATCTGTTTTTTCGATAATTCCTGTTACTTCGGAACTTTCGTAAAATACATTTGCTCCCCTTGCACCATCAAGGGCATAAAGCTTTCCGTCCTGTTCCATGTAGATTTCTGAAAGGTCGTTTCCTCTTTCCTCTGCAAATATTTTGTAATAATCCTTTTCAACATCTGCAATTGATGTGTATCCCTCATCTGTTACAAGATAATAAGGCCAGCCGTACTGATTTTCAATATAGTTATTGTAATCAAGGTTATAGGGACAGCCTACATGATAGCGAAATTCTGTTTCACAGGCATTTTCATAGAGTTTCTGACCTGCTGAAATAATTTCCGAATCGTCTGTATCTTCCTCAACTTCCATTATAACTGCACCGTTTTCATCTGTTTCAAATGGCTGATTTTCAGGTTCGGGGAATGTTTCCGCTGTCTGAACTATTGTTGTTGTTTCTGTCTGTGATAAGGAGGTTTCAGTCTGGGATACTGCTGTATCAGATGATATTTCCGTTTGTGTCTGAATTTCCGTAATTTCGGGAATATCTGTTACTGTTGCGATTTCAGATACAGATGTTGTTACTGTAACATCTGGTTCTGATGAACTTATACTCTCCTGTGGATTTTCTCCGCATGCACATAAAAGAAGTACTCCTGATAATGCTGTCATTAAAATAACCTTTTTCATCTTTTTATTCCTCCTCTTTTTCACTGAGAACAAAGTCAATTATTCCGTCATTTACACTGACTGATGAACATATTACCTGGACTGTATCCCCGAGCCTGTATTCCGTTCCGCTGAATGCCTCTTTAAGAAGTGCCGGTTCTGTATAATCATATTCGCCTGTCGGAAGTGTTCTTATATGCACAAAGCCTTCTATCGTATTCGGCAGTTCAACATAAAAGCCGTATTCAACTACGCCCGAAATTTTTCCCGTGAATACTTCACCTATCTTGTTTTTCATATATTCTGCTTTATAGCAGTCCTCACATTCACGCTCTATCGTTACAGCTCTTATTTCCGCATCTGATGAACGCTCTGAGGCATTGTGAACAAATCCGCTGTATCTCTTTTTAAGCCACGTATCGTTATAGCCTGCAAGAATATCTGTAATTATTCTGTGAATTGCAAGGTCGGGATATCTTCTTATAGGTGATGTGAAATGTGAATAGTCCTCAAGTACAAGTCCGAAATGTCCCGTTGGTTCTTCGGAATACTTTGCCTTTGACATCGAACGCAGTACCATAAGATTTATTGCCTCATATGCCTCCGTTCCCTTTGCGGATTCAAGTATCTGCTCTATATGAACCGGCTTTACTTCACTGAACGGTACATTTATATTGAACTGCAAAAGAACCTTTTTAAGACGTTCAATTTTTTCTTCCGGAGGTGCTTCATGTATTCTGTATACAAAAGGAACTCCCTTTATTCTCGCAAGATTTGATGCTGTTTCATTTGCAACAAGCATAAATTCCTCTATAATACATTCTGATTTGCCACGGTTTCGGGGTTTTACGTCAATGCATTTTCCGTTTTCGTCTGTAATAATCTTGCTTTCAACAGTTTCTATCTGTGGTGCATGGCGGTTTTTCTTTCGTTTTATCAGAATATCCGCAAGCTCATTCATAAGGAATATTTCATCATTCAAATCACTGTACTTTTCCTTAATATATTCGTCTGCCGTTCCGTCAAGTATTCTGTTTATTTCGGAATATACTCCCTTTACTCTCGAACGTATAACGCTTTTGCAGAATCTGTATGAAACTATATCACCGTTTTTGTCAAGATTGATTATTGCGGAAAGTGTAAGCCTGTTTTCATCGGGATTAAGCGAACATATTCCGTTTGAAAGCTCTTTCGGGAGCATCGGGATTACTTTATCCGCATAGTATATACTTGTTCCCCTGTTCAAAGCCTCCTTGTCCATTGCACTGTTGCCCTTTACATAATGCGAAACGTCTGCTATATGAACTCCGAGAATATATCCGTTTTCTGTTTTTTCAACAGATACGGCATCATCTAAATCCTTTGATTCCGCACTGTCTATTGTGAATATTTTCTGATTTCTGAAATCTTCACGGTTATTATAGTCATATTCCTGTATTCCGGCATCTGCAATTTTTCCCGCCTCTTTCATAACATCATTCGGAAATTCATTTTTTATTCCGTGAATGGTCAGTATTGATTCCGCACACGACTTTGCTGTTTCACTGTCGCCGAATACACTGACTATACGCACTGTATGTTCAGTATGACGTTTTCCACGGTGTACTATTTCGGCAAGAACTTTATCCCCGGCTGAAAATTCAACACTTGTTTCATCTTCGATAATTATGTGATTCTTTGACATTGTATCCGGAACAAAATAATTTCTGCCCTCGGTAAATTCTATCTTTCCCGTAAGCTGTGAACTGCCGTATTCAAGAATATCTATTACTTCCCCGTCCGATGAATATGATGAATATGACACTATATCCTTGTAAAGCACACGGTCGCCGGGCATTGCTCCAAGCATAAACTTCCCTGGGAAAAATACTTCTTCCTCTGTTTTTTCGCATATGCCAAATCCGAATGTTTTGCTGAGTCTGGTTATTTTCGCTGTTTTATATCCATATCTCTGAGCAAGTCCTATTTTCTGCTTTTTTATTATTATAACTCCCTCACGCTGAAGCTCCTGCACTGCTTTTTTATAGTTTTCAGGATTTCCCTTTCTGCTACGGCATTCTGTCGCTAAATCCTTTTCCTGCATTGCCTTTTTCTTATTCGCCCTGAGAAAAGTTATTATTTTATTTTTATAATTCTCTACACTGTATTTGCCGTTGTCTGTATTCTTTTTTGACATTTTATCACTCCTGTTAAAAAATACGCCCTACGACTTTTTTATGTCATAGGGCTTTGCATTTACTTTACAAAAATAGGAACTATATTGACTGCAAGTGTTGCAACAAAGAAAATAATGGCAAGAGTCCTTGTGACCTTGTTAAGAATGGCTTCTTTAGTTCTTCCCTCATTGTGCTTATAGAAAGAATCATTTGATGCACCTGTAAGTGCTGAACTCATATTCTGCTGTTTCTGGTCCTGCATAAGGCACAGTATTATACAGAGAATACATGATATAAGAATTAAAATTCCGCCGATTATTTCAAGAATACTCATCTTTTTTTACCTCCCTGCACTAAAATAATTTTGTTTTAAAAAGCTTCTCTATAAGTATCTTTATTATTATAGCACAAAAGATTTTCAATTGCAAGTATTTTTTAAAAAAATTTTTTGTCACTATCTATTAAAGCAAATTTATATTCATATTTTTCAGCATATGCCTGTGCTGTTGAATTTTCATATAAAATTAAATTTCAAGGATTTTCCAAAACAAGTTATATTTTTTCTTTTACTGAAATATAATTTACTGCAAAGTTTTTTAAACGGAAAGGATAGTTTTAATATGATTCAGGAAAAAATTCAAAAGCACAGCCACAATGTCATTATGGAGGACAGAAAAACTCTTACCGTTTCGGGAATTACCGATGTGGACAGCTTTGATGAAAAAAGCATCTGCCTTTATACTGTTCTGGGCGAAATGGTTATTCAGGGTAAGGATTTACATATCGATTCTATGAGCGTTGAAACAGGCGATATGACCATCAACGGCGATATATGGTCTATTGTATACGGTGACAAAGACAGAAAATCTCCGCTTTCACTTCTCGGAAAGCTTTTCAGGTAATTTATAATGAGAAATATTATTCCGGAAACTTATTTTTCTTTTACTGAACATACACAGCTTTTTTTGTTTTCTTGTGTCGTTGGTGTCATACTGGGTATAATATACGATTTCTTCAGAACTTTCAGAATAATTGTTCCGCATAACAGTATTCTTGTTATGCTGGAAGATATTCTGTTTTTTATAATATATATCATAATTCTGATTTCTTTTATTTCCGCTTTCGCAAGAGGACAATTCAGAGTATTCTATATTCTTGGCAATATTCTCGGTTTTATTCTATACTTTTTCACTGCGGGAAGAATTGCCGTCTTAATCATAAGAAAACTCGTATATTTTATAAAATCAGTTCTGCTCTTTCTCCTTAAGCCTTTTTTTCTTCTTTATATAACTATGCGTAAAAAATTTCAAGGTAAATTTGTAGATTTTTACGAAAATTTTCTCAATCGCCTTAAAATCCTCTTTTTACCCTTGATTGATAAATACAAAATGTTGTATAATAATAGAGTAATTCACAAAAGAAAGAACGTGAAATTCTATGCCAAGAAAAAAGAAACCAAAAAAGGCAAAAGGTAAAAGTTTCTTCAATAACATTCCGTTTAAAATCGTAGCTGTCGCTCTTGTCATATGCTGTACTGCTATAAGCGTTTCTACTGAATACGACAGAATGCAGAAAGAAGAAGAACTTTTATCCATTCAGGAAAAAATCAAGGACTATGAAAACGAAAATGCAGAGTTACAGCGGAATCTTGAGGGCGATGATATGACTGCTTACATAGAAAAAGTTGCCCGTGAAGATTTTAATTACGCTTACCCTGATGAACAAAGATTTTATGACACTTCTCGCAATTAATTTTTTAGGAGGAATTAAGCTTGATTCAGCTCGAAATCGGAAAAATCTATGACGGAAAAGTTAAAAACATTACACAGTACGGTGCTTTTGTCGATATAGAAGGCGGTGGTACAGGTATGGTTCACATATCCGAAATATCCAACTCCTTTGTCAACGAAATAAGAGACTTTCTCACAGAAAATCAGGAAGTCAAAGTTAAAGTTATCGGTATCAACGAAGCCGGAAAAGTCAGTCTCTCTATCAAAAAGGCTGTCGAAAATCCTAATCCAAAGCCTCAGAGAAATAATCAGAACCGCATGCAGAATCAGAAACGTGACGAACGTCCACGACCTAATGTATGGGAACCTAAAAAACAAACTCCGCCGTCTGAAATGTCTTTCGAGGATATGATTAACAAATTCAAACAGAACAGCGAAGAAAAAATGTGTGAACTCAAAAGAAGTACTGACCGCAAAAACGGTACTCGCAGAAAATAATTCCATATCAAAAAACGGGCTTTTATGCCCGCTTTTTTTATCTGTGTCTGCCTCCGCCTCCGTGTGAGCCTCCGCCATGCGAACCCCCTCCCGAATGGTGTGAACCTCCCGAAGATGAACTGCTTTCTATTTTTGTTTTGGTTGTGTATGTTCTTATAAATCTGTCGTCCCTTACGGTAAAATCAGTTTCATTTCTTTCAACGTATACTGAAGAATCACAGCTTTTCTTGAATTTATATGTACTCTTTATTGAAAAGAACATTATTAATGCTATTACTATTCCGCTTAAAATTCCGGCAGGCAGATACTTTATCATTACAAAAAACGGCTTATGTCCCGATACTACTGCCTTTCCTCCGCTTTGGTATATATATTTTCCGTCTGCCGAATCATAGCTGTAATAAAATGATTTTGCACCCTTGTCTGCATATATTTCAAGCTGTCGGCAAAATTCCTCTATTGCAAGCTTTATATCAGAGGAATATATTGGTTCTCCTGATGACGGCATATAATTATATATCTGGTCAAACATCTTGTCTATTATATTGCTTTCACCGTCATTCTTATAATCTGTATAGACTAACGCTCCCATTCCGCTTGTGCTTATATAATCATATGCCGGACGTCCTCCGGATAAATCCATGTAAAAAAATACTCCGTCTGTATTTTCTCCGAACATATCCTCATAGCACTGCTCGGAAAATCTTTCGGTTCCCAAATCGTCCAAATCAGTTTTGCTGATATATATTGCTATGTACATATCAATTTCTTCGGCTGTATGTTCTATAAGACCGTTAAGTTCTTCAAGCTTATCATCTTTAAATACGCCGTATTCATCATATATTCTGCAATTGCTGAAATCCTTTCCGGCACTGGCACTTAACGGAATCAATGCTGTAAGAATTACTAATAATGAAAAAAATGTTGCGGAAAGCCTTTTTATTGCGGTCATAAGAAAAAATACCCCCCGAGCATTGTTATTATTGCTACAATTAATGCTGTTATTCCGCAGAATATTCCGCACTTCAGACCGTCAAAGGGTGGTGTGCCTGCTATTTTTCCTGTCTGTCCGTTAAGTGCAAATGAATATGTTTTTCCGTTGTGGATATATGTCATAAACCACACGGGGAGAAGTATATATTCCCATTCGGTATTTATTATATTATAGTTTTCAGATGATTTTATTACTGTGCTGTATCCCTGAATACTTTCTGATATTACTTTTGATGAACCGCTTTCCGCTCTCTGACGTATTCTCGGAAAAACCTGTGCCTTATCTACGTCATATTTATCTGCATAAAATCCGCTCAGATATGACATTGAAAAATTCTTCGCATCTTCATATCTGAAAGGCTCTATTGCCTCCATGAGCTGGTCTTCTATCTTGCTTTCTCCGTCAGCGGGGATTCCGTTCATTGTTATATTTGCTTTTCGGATTATTTCATATTCCTTTGTTTCCGTATAGCGGTAATCTCCTGAACGCCATGTTCTTACCTTTTTTCCTAATGCGTTATAATTCGCTTTTATATCGCAGTCTGCCAGCCAGAAAGGTACATATAAACCTGTCATTTTTTCAAGCTGACTTTGCGTTTTGAAATCCTTTGGTATAAACCACTTTTTCCAGCACCAGTCCTTGAACATTGTTTCCGCTCTGTTCCGGTCTATCTGAAAGCCTATTACTCTTTGTGGCTTGTAATCTCCTGAAAGCCTTCCCGAAAGTATTACCGGCTCATGACAATAATAGCAGAATGTTGCCGATTCGTTTTCTTCGGCTATTATCTCTGCTCCACAGCTTCCGCACTGATATACATTTGTATGCTCCTGAAATTCCCTTTGCTGTTCCTCAAGATTTTCGTCAAGGGGTCTGTTTTCGTTTCGTGAACATACTTCCCTTATTTCTTCCTCGGTAAATTCACTGAAACAATATTCACAGCCGAATTTCTGATTTTCCGGCTTGAATTTAAGTTCCCCTCCGCAATTCGGGCATTTATACTGAACTGCTTCCAAAAAATCCCACTCCGTTCTTAATTAATATTTATGGGCGAACATTGTTCGCCCTTGTTTTTTTATGGTTTTCTGTTTCCGCAACTCTGACAGAAATTACCTGTATTTACTGCTCCGCACTGACAAGTCCAGTTTCCTGACTGTACCGGCTTTCTGTTTCCGCAGTTCTGACAGAAATTTCCGGTGTTTACTGTTCCGCACTGACAAGTCCAGCTTCCTGCCGGTGCTGGTTTTGCTTTTCCGCAGTTCTGACAGAATTTCCCTGTGTTTGATGTTCCGCATGAACAGTTCCAGCTGTTTACATTTGCTGACTGATTCTGCTGTCTCTGCTGTGCATTTGCTGATGCTACTGACTGCATAAATCCTCCGGCAACATTCATACCCATTCCCATTCCTACATATCCGTTCATTGCTCCCGATGAATTTGAACCCGCACGTCCGAGTCCGTCTGCAACTGTTGTCTGAACATATGTATCTCTTATGCTCGGGTCACTTAATATTCCTGCCTGATTTCTTCTTTCTATAAGCTTTTTGCTTTCGTCATCATACGAAATAGGTGCTATTGCTACGGAACATATTTCCATTCCCCTTAATTCTTTCCACTGGTCATCAAGTGCATTCTGCATATATCTTGCTAAATCAAGCGTCATTGCGTTGAGATATGATATTCTCTTGCCGTCCATTGACATTTTTGCAATCGATGTCTGAAGTGCCTGTGTAAATTCCATGAGATACTGTTCACCGATATTATTCATATCTACCCGCTGTGCATTTCTCGGACATGCTTCCTTAAAGAATTTTATCGGGTCTGTTATCTTTATCGAATATGTTCCGTGACATCTGATGAAAAGTTCCGAATTGTAAAAGCTGTCAAAATAATTGAGTGCGTTTCTTGTTCCGAACTTTATATTCTTTATTTCCTGAAGATTTATAAAATATATCTCCTGTTTTGATGACGGCTGTCCTCCGAATTTGAATCTGTTCCATGTGTCTTTTAAGGAATCCTTAAATTCTCCGTTGAACATTGACGGTGCTGATGACATGAATACTTCATAATATCCCGGTTCCGCACAGTAATCTACAATGTTTCCTCCGTCTACAAGCAACATCATCTGATTCTGTCCTACTATTATTTTTGAACCGTTTGATACTATGCCTGTTGACTGTCTTCTGTTGCTTCCTCGTCTGTCATGTACCTGTACGCCTCTTGTCATTGCTGTTGTATCGGTCATGTTATCGGCTTCGATAAAATCAAGCCATGAATCAGCAAGACTTCCGCCTATTGCTCCTGCGGCTGCTCTGACTATTCCCATTTTGTAAAAAACCTCCGTATCCTAAAAAATTTTATGTGATTATATTATATCATATTCCATTTTCTTTTGCAACTTTTTTGTTGATTTTTTATTAACGGATTTATAGTTATAATCCATAAAAATTTATATCCTGTTTTGTGCATATATACAAACTTACGAATTTTAAAAAAATTTTTTTCAGAAATTTAAACTTGTGCGTTTAAAAAATCCCGTTTTTTTGCCCTTTAGTGAACAGTGCTTTTTTTGAAAGGAGTGATTTATTATGAAAGACACTGATAACAGAAAAAAACTTTTCTGCTGTTATTTCGTCAAGCTCGGCAATATCAGAGAATCCGCTGTTAAAGCTGGTTTCCCTCCCGAAACTGCTTTGCCTGACGGTATCGAATGTCTGCGTTCACCATACTGTCAGAAATTGATTCCAAAGCTTTATTCCGCTCTCCACTGCAATTCCGATAGTATTATGTCCGGTCTTGAACGCCTTGCATTCGGAAATTCAAATGATGCTGTTTTTCTTGCTTTCTCGGAAGATATTCCCTCCCCTGATATGATTTCCGGTCTCGACCTCTTTAACGTTTCAGAAATCAAAAAAGTCAAGGGGGGCGGTGTTGAAATAAAACTCTTTGACCGCCAGAAAGCTCTCGAAAAAATGTTTGAGTTCGCTAATTCCTGCAACTCCTCCGGTATCGCTGACAGCTTTATCAATGCTCTGACTAAAAACAGTGAGGAAGATTTAAATTGAATATCAGCAGATTTTCAGAAAAACAACTCATTACTCTTAAATGGTGGAACTATCCCGAATATCGTCATTATGATGCTGTTATCTGTGACGGTGCTGTCAGAAGCGGTAAAACTTTCGCTATGTCTCTCGGCTTTATAAGCTGGGCATCTATTAATTTCAATAACAGCGTTTTCGCTTTCTGCGGTAAAACTATTGTATCATTGAGAAGAAATGTCATTGAACCTATTATCAAATCCGCCTCGGAACTCGGTTTTACTTTCTGTGAGAAAATAAGCAGAAATTATATTGATATTACTCTTAAAAATCATACAAACCGTTTCTATCTTTTCGGCGGTCGTGACAGTTCATCTGATTCGCTTATTCAGGGTATAACGCTTTCCGGTGTTATGCTCGATGAAGTAGCTCTTATGCCTCGCTCCTTCGTTGAACAGGCTCTCGCAAGATGTTCTGTTACAGATTCAAAAATATGGTTCAACTGCAATCCCGATAATCCTGCTCACTGGTTTTACAGAGAATGGATTCTCAAATCCGAAAGCAAAAACGCTCTCTATCTCCATTTCACTATGGACGATAATCCCTCTCTTTCAAAAAAAGTAAGGGAACGCTATGAACGTCTTTATTCCGGTGCTTTCTATGAAAGATTCGTTCTCGGAAAATGGAGTTCCGCAAGCGGTGTCATATATCCCATGTTCAGCGAAAAAAATCATGTGTTTTCCGATATTCCAGAATGTTCCCGATTTGTTATTTCATGCGATTACGGTACTGTCAACCCGTCATCTTTCGGATTGTGGGGACTCCATAACGGAAAATGGTTCAGAATCAGGGAATATTACTACTCCTCAAAACGTGAGGGAATGTGCCGAACTGATGAAGAACATTATACTGCTCTTGAAAAGCTTGCCGGTTCTTTAAAAATTGACAAGGTTATTGTTGACCCTTCGGCTTCAAGTTTCATAGAGTGTATCCGCAGACACGGTAAATTTGCAGTCAAAAAAGCTGATAACGATGTCATTTCAGGTATAAGGCTTGTTTCTGATATACTCAAACAAAATAAAATCGCTGTCCACGAAAGCTGTAAGGATACTATAAGAGAGTTCTCCCTCTACTGCTGGAACGAAAAAAACGGCTATGACTGTCCTGTCAAGGAAAATGACCATGCTATGGACGATTTGCGTTATTTCGTTTCGGATACTTTCGGGAAAAACTGCTCCGATACTTTCTTTGTCGGAAGCATCTCAAGATAACAGCATTTTTTTAAGCACTGTTCAAATATCATAAAAAGGAGGATTTAATGAAACTTTTCAGAAAAAAATCAGAAAAGGATTCCGGCTTTGCCGTCCAGTCTGCTGTAAGAGAAAATTTTTCGCAAAGCTTTCTTGATTCCGGTATTGATTACTGCGAAAAGGAACTTTATGACAAATTACGCTTTACTGTTCCGGTAATCGATGCCTCTATAATCAAAATTATCAGGCTTACCGGCGGATTTAAAGTTATCTCGTCTGATGAAAAATTTCAGGACAGACTTGACGACTTTATGAATAATGTTCCTGTCGGTCTTACCGGAAAATCTGTCTACACCTTTATTGACAACTATCTTGACAGTATTATTACTTATGGAAATGCTGTCGGTGAAATAATCATCAATAAGAAAAACAGACAGATTGACGGTCTTTATAATGGCAATGTATGCGATATTGAAATTCAATGCGGTAACTCACCCGTTGAAAGAAAATATTTCCTTAAAAATGGCAACGATAAAATCCTTATAAGACACCCCGAACGTATTCTCTTTACTGCTATGAATCCTGCTCCGAACGGTATGGGGCGTTCAATTTTAAGAGGTCTGCCCTCCTTAAGTAACATTCTTCTGAGAATTTATGAATGTATCGGTCAGAATTATGACAGAATCGGAAATGTTCGCTATGCTGTCACTTATAAGCCCTCTGCTGATTCCGGTGAACGTGCTTACTCTAAAGAACGTGCTATGCAGATTGCCAAGGAATGGGCGGACGGTATGAATTCCGCTAAATTCGGTCAGGTTAAGGATTTCGTTGCTGTGGGTGATGTCGATATTAAAGTTATTGGTGCTGAAAATCAGCTCTTTAACACTGAAATACCTGTCAGACAGCTTCTCGAACAGCTTATATCCAAACTTTCTATTCCGCCCTTTCTCCTCGGCTTAAACTGGAGTTCTACGGAAAGAATGTCAAGTCAGCAATCTGATATTCTTACAAGTGAACTCGAATATTATCGCCGTCTGCTTACTCCCGTTATATGCGACATCGGCAACGCTTTTATGCGTCTTTCCGGAAATAATTCCGTTTGCCATGTTGAATGGGATAATATCAATCTTCAGGACGAAAAGGAGCTTGCAGAGGCAAGACTTAAAAATGCTCAGGCTTTGGAAATTGAATCCCGCCTGAATGTATAAATTATTATTTTTTTGGAGGTATACTTATGTACAACAATGTTAAACTTGAAAAAGGTCTTTACAATCTTTCCGGTAAGAGCTTTTCTCAGGCTCTCGAATCTCTTGACCCGTCTGAAAACTATTCCGGCACTCCTCTTGAAAATCTTGACGCTTTTGAAAGACAGCTCAAGAGATTCAATATCAAGGTCAGCGGTTCTGACTGCGATATGGTCGAAAAATTCTTCACTACTACTGAAAGTGCTGTTCTCTTTCCCGAATTCGTAAGAAGATGTATCAAGAAAGGCTTTGACGATTCAGTTCTCAATAATATTGTTGCTGTATCTACAAAGTGCGAATCAAATATCTATTCCGGCTGTGTTATAAGTGATACTGCAAGCTATTCTACTACTTCTCAGGGAACTGCTCTCCCTGTTGCTTCAGTTACCGAACCTGCTACTTCACTTTCACTCAGCAAATACGGCAGAATGATTACTGCATCTTATGAGGCTCTCCGTCAGCAGAAACTTGACGTTTTCGGCGTTATGCTGAAAAGTGTCGGAATAAAGCTTGCTAATTCCGTTCTCGGCTCTGCTGTTACTGCTCTTAAAGCAAATATTACTCCTTCTACTGTTTCGGCTCTTGATTATTCAGCTCTTACTTCTCTTTATGGTTCTTTTGACGATTTCAATATGAACTGTGTTATGCTTTCACCTGCTAATACTGCAACTGTACTCGCTCTTGCCCAGATGGAAAACGCTTCCGCTGATGAACAGGGCAGAGTAAAACTTCCTTTCGGTGCTGAAATTATATGCACTTCTGAAGTCGATGATGATACTGTAATCGGTCTCGATAAGGATTTCGCTCTCGAAATCATTACAAGCTCCGATATAGTTCTCGAAACTGACAAGCTTATCAGCAATCAGCTTGACCGCATTGCCGTTTCCATTAACTGCGGTTTCAGACGTATCACTGATGACGCTGTAAAAACTCTTAAAATAGGTTCATAATGTTTCTATAAATCCTGCGGAACGGAAAAAATTCCGTTCCGTGGGAAATATTTTAAATACGGAGGTATTGTTTTTATGGATAAATCTATTCTTGACAAAATAAACAAGTATTCCCAGACTGAACTCACTGAAAATCAAGTATTTGTTTTTAATGTAATTCTCTGCGACAACGATATTGACCGTGATTTTGAACGCTTTTCCGATGATGCTCTTGAACAGCTGAAATCACTCTTTATAGGTAAAACAGGCATATCCGACCACAATCCTAAATCTTCTCTGCAAAATGCAAGAATTTTTGATACTGAAATAATTTCAGACTCATCTAAAAAGACTTCTGACGGCAGAGATTATAAATATCTTAAAGCTTCTGTATATATGATTCGCACTGACTCAAACAAAGATTTGATTTCCGAAATTGAAGGCGGTATAAAAAAGGAAGTAAGTATTTCATGTTCCGCCTCATCAAGAAAATGCTCTGTCTGCAACTGCAATAAAAATACTTCCTCTTGCGTTCACTCAAAAGGTAAAAAATACGGCTCGCAAATCTGTCATACAGTTCTTTCAGATATTACTGATGCTTATGAATGGAGCTTTGTTGCTGTTCCGGCTCAGAAAAATGCAGGTGTTACAAAATATTTCTCTTCCGATAATGCAAACATCAAAAATTCCGTTGCGGATTCTTTTCTGAAAGATGCCGAAAAGGAACTTCATAAGGATATTATCCGCCTTGCTTTTATAAAAGGCGGTGAACCGTGTGTCAAGGCTATGCGTCTTGTTTCTTTCGGTATGGATATAAAACAACTCCTCGAACTGAAAAAATCCCTTGATGATTACGGCTCTGAAAATATTTCCTCACAGCTTTTCAGAAAAGATACTTCATCAGAATATTCAGAATTTTCAACAAAATAGGAGCTTTTAAAATGGATACTGAAAGAATAAAATCGCTTTTTACTCTCTTTACCGGTCAGAATGACTATGACAAATATCTGCCTCTTATAAGCATTTCAATCGTTCAGGTGAATAATATGCTACTCGAAAACGCTGACAGAAATGATTCACGTCTTGATATGCTTACAGCCTCCGTTGCTAATTACAGATATGTACAAATGCTTGCCTCACGTATGGAAAGCATTTCCGCTTATAACGGCGAAATGCTTGTTTCTGATAAAAATTCAAATGCCGTGAAATACGCTGAAAGCATTATGCTTGACTATATGAATCTGTGTTCAGACCTTATCGGTCAGAATACTGTATTTATAAGCACGGAGGATTAATATGATTGATACTATTATAAATAATATCAGAAATTCTCTTGTAAGTTCTGATTACAATGCGGTTTACTCTGCTTTTGACTCCATTCCTTATTACAGTAAAAACAACGGTTTTTCCACTTATATAAATATCCCCGAATTTGAAACGCATACCCCTGTTTATGCTCTGAATACCGTATTTATACCGTTTTCCGCTGTTGCTGAAATAAGCGTCAATGCTCCTGCTGACTGCTCCGCTGAAAAACTATTCGCATTTTTCAGTGAATACATTCTCCCAAGGCTTAATGATTCTGATTACCATATATATGAAGTCAAAAAAATTACCCTCAAACCCGATACAAATATTAAAAAGCTTGTTCTTAAATACAGCTTCCGCATAGACGGGATTTTCAGAAAGGAGAATACTTCTTCATGAATGACTTTGAATGTATAAATCCCGTTCCTGTCAGGGTAAATATCGGGGATTTCTGCCTTTTCACTGAATATATTAAAATATCCGGAAATTCCGTCATAAATGAACAGCCAAATGTTGCCGGAGGTACTTCCGTTACAAACAGAAGTGTAAAAAATACTTCCGTTATTCTTAATGGCAGACTTGCATGCGATTCCGATTTCAAAAACTTCGTTATATATGCCGAAAATATCCTAAAAAATAAAATTCCGTTAGATTTTCAGTATAAGAATATTTCTTTCGGTTCAGGCTGTCTTAAATCATATTCCGCCGAAAATAAAAATTTATCCGTTGTTGATATAAAGCTTGTTTTTTCCGTTCCGGAGATTTCGGAGGCTGTTCAGAATGAATGTTAAAATTCAGATTAAAAAAAATGATTCCTCATCTCTTGAAGAAATTGAAATTCTCTCTTTCAGTTTCAAAAAAAATCTTTACACGCCTTATACTATGCTTACTGCAAATTTTATCGCAAACAATTCAGATTATCTTTCTGTATGCGAAATTATTTTAATCATAGATAATAAAACCATTCACCACGGACTTATTGATTCTTTTGAAATCTCCGAAAAAAACGGAGTTAAAACCGGAAAAATTGTTTCAAGGGGATTTACCTCACTTCTTTTGCAGAATCAGATTGAACCTGGTATAAAAAATAATATTTCCCTCAACAGTCTGCTTGACAACTACTATCCGCTGAATTACATCACTCATGAAGATAATTCCAATACTGAAAATTATATCTATGTTCAGAACCGTTCTTCAATGTGGGACGGCGTTGTAACTCTTGCATACAAGCTATTCGGTTCTTATCCTTTTATTGAATCCGCTAACTGTGTCAGGATTACTCCTAAGCCCGAACCTGTTCACTTTTCTTTCAGCGATTCAGATATTACTGCATACGGAATACTTAACGATTTCTCAAACCTTATAAGCAATTTCGATATGCCCGATATTGAAGGCAATTACGGAATATATACTCTTGAAAATTCAGATGTTACTGCAAATAAAATTATCCGCCACAAGTATATAGATTTCGACAGGGAATTTCTTTATGACCCTCAGCAGGCTCTTATATTCCGAAATAAAATTTCCGGAAAAGCTAAACTATGCTATTATATCGAATATTCCGGCTATAACGGCGAAGATTTGACTGATAGCGTATCTTTTAAATCAATAGATACTAAAAAAATCGGTATTGTGAATATAAAAGGCTCTCCGAAAGGAATATTTACAAGAACCGGCGTTTATTCCGATGACTTTTCATAATTTCACAATATTATAAAAAAACGGGCATAACGCCCGTTTTTGTTTAAATCAAAAAGTTTTCGCTCAAGCCTTTTTCAAAAGGCTTGCAAAGGGTCGGGGACAGAGTCCCCGAGAAATTAACCCATTACAACTTCAACAGTATGTGTCTTTCCGTCACCGAATGCAGGAACTATATTTCCTTCAACAGCATTTCCGTCAACAGTAACGCTCTTGATACCCTTGCAGATGTGGTCAGGGTTCTTGACTGTAATATCATAAACAGCATCACGGAACTTTCTTGTAGCAGTAAAGCCGTCCCATTCGTGAGGAATTGATGGGTCAATCTTAAGACCGTCCCAGTCAGCAGAGATACCGAGGATATACTGTGAAACTGCAACGAAATTCCATGCAGCAGTACCGGTAAGCCATGAGTTCTTAGCTTCACCATGTCTCTTAGCGTCCTTGCCGGCAATCATCTGAGCATATACGTATGGTTCAGTTCTGTGGAGGTCAGAATACTTTTCTTCTCTGTAAGCCGGAGCAATCTTTGAATAGTATTCAAATGCCTTGTCACCGAGACCTGCATATGCAGCAGCACAGATAATCCATGCATTGTTGTGGCAGAATATACCTGCATTTTCCTTATATCCGCCCGGATATGTTGAAATTTCACCGTATTCAATATAATACTTTGTAAATGCCGGATTATTAAGTACAAGACCGTGTTCAGTATTGAGATACTTGTCAATGCTTTCAAGAGCCTTGAGAGGAGCACCCTGTTCCTTTCCGACATCGGACATAACCATAAAGCCCTGAGGTTCAATGAAGATTTTGCCTTCTTCACATTCCTTTGAACCCATTTTCTTTCCGAAATCGTCATAAGCACGGATAAACCATTCGCCGTCCCAGCCGTACTTCATAATATTATCCTTCATCTTGTCGATTTCAGCCTGAGCCTTTTCAGCACCTTCAGTATCGCCCTTATACTTGCAGAGTTCAACATAAGCAGGGCCTGCATAGGTAAAGAGACCTGCAACCATTAATGATTCAGCAATCTTGCTGTACTTGTCCTCGCCGTATTTAGGTGATGTAGAAGTCTGGAAAGATTCACCCGGTTCGCTTGAGAAACAGCTGAGGTTGATACAGTCGTTCCAGTCAGCACGCATTGCAAGCGGAAGTCCGTGAGGACCTACGTTAGTGCATACACGGTAGAAACTCTGCTTGAGATGGTGCATCATAGGCTGAGCCTTAGATTCATCATTATCATAAGGAACCATTTCGTCAAGAATACCATAATCGCCTGATTCCTTGATATATGCTGCAACTGAAAGAATCATCCACAGTGGGTCATCGGAGAAATCTCCGCCGATTTCATCATTACCCTTTTTAGTAAGTGGCTGATACTGGTGATAACAGCCTCCGTCCTCGAACTGAGTTGAAGCAAGGTCAATAAGACGTTCTCTTGCTCTGTCAGGAATCTGATGAACGAATCCAAGCAAATCCTGATTTGAGTCACGGAAGCCCATACCACGACCGATACCGCTTTCAAAGTATGATGCGGAACGTGACATATTGAATGTAACCATACACTGATACTGATTCCAGATATTAACCATACGGTTCATCTTGTCATCAGGAGTATTTACAGTATACTTTGAAAGAAGTTCGTCCCACATCTTCTTGTTAGCCTCAAATGCAGCATCAACCTTTTCAGTAGTATTGAACTGTTCAATCATTTCATAAGCCTTTGACTTGTTCATAGAACCGTCAGCATTGAATTTCTGGTCAACAGGATTTTCAACATAGCCGAGAATAAAGATATAATCCTTTGATTCACCGGGCTGGAGAGTAACTTCGATAGAATGTGATGCGATAGGTGACCAGCCGTCAGCACCTGTATTTGTTGATTCGCCTGCAACTACTGCCTGAGGATTTTCAAAGCCGTTGTAAAGACCCATGAAAGCTTCCTTGTCAGCATCATAGCCGGCAATTTCAGTATTTACAGTATAGAAAGCGTAGTGATTACGTCTTTCCTTGTATTCAGTCTTGTGGAAAAGAGTAGAGCCTTCAACTTCAACTTCACCTGTATTGAAGTTTCTCTGGAAGTTTGTTGAATCGTCCTGAGCATTCCAGAGACACCATTCGATGAATGAGAAAAGCTTGAAAGTCTTTGTTTCTGAACTGCTGTTAGTAAGAGTCATTTTCTGGATTTCGCCGTTGTAGTCCTTTGGAACGAAGAAAGTAACCTTAGCAGTAATATCATTTTTCTTGCCCTTGATGATAGTATATCCCATACCGTGACGGCATTCATATTCATCGAGTTCAGTTTTAGCAGGTGACCAGCCGGGACACCAGATAGTTCCATTGTCATTTATGTAGAAATAACGTCCGCCCATATCAACAGGGATATTGTTATAGCGGTAACGTGTAATTCTTCTGAGACGGGCGTCCTTATAGAAGTGGTAACCTCCGGCGGTATTGGAAATCAGTGAAAAGAAAGCCTGAGTACCGAGGTAGTTAATCCATGGATAAGGTGTTTTTGGGGAAGTGATAACGTATTCTTTGTTTGCGTCATCAAAAAATCCGAATTTCTTCATAGAAAAATACTCCTTTAAATAGAAATTTACATCACGGGCAGACCCGCATTAACAATATTATACCATAATATCAGAATTATTACAAGATACTTTGGTGTAATTTTTTTTTATGACAATTTATGCACTTTTCACAAAAAATCAGAGTGCAGTAAAGAATCTCTGATATGTATGGAATGTCTCATTCGGTTTTACTTCGCAGTAACCGCTTACATCGGCAGGAAGTGAAAGATTAGGAGCATCAATCATAGCAGTCATAGGTTCAGGGCAGAAATAGCCGTTAAATCCTTTGTCATTCCAGATAATCCAGAATTTATATTCTTCTGAAACTTCATAGCAGATTTTCTTTCCGGTAGAAATATCTTCAGCAATAACTCCATGGAATTTTTCACCGTTAAGAGTTGTATATTCACCGATATACATATCATTGTCAACGTTTACAAGTACAGGCTTTTTGCCTGTTCTGTATTCGAGGTCATAAGCAGTAGGTTCAAGGAGCTTTTCAGTCGGGAGACAACGTTCATTGAGTTCGCATTTCTTTCCGGCAGGAACAGTAAGGCGGATATCTTCTTCCTTTGAACCGCATACAAAAGGTGAATTAATAGTAGTATGTGAGGCAAGTGACATCGGCATCATCTTGTCCGAAAGATTTGTAAAGCTTATATCCTGTTTAAGACCGTTTTCGGAGAGTGTGAAAGTATATTCAGCAAGGAACTTTACAGGGAGATACTGGAAAAACTCATCATTTTCATCATAAAGGTATCTTGTCTTTACCCATGCGGATTTTTCATCGGCATTATGCTCAACGACTTCATGAATACGCTTGTGAATAAATCCATGAATATGATTGTTATAGGGAGCTTTTTCATTTACAGGAAGCTGATACACTGCATCGGAAGTTTTAAGAACACCGTCAGCAAATCTGTTAGGAAGATAGAGTGTAGGAAGTCCCCATACTTCAGCAGACTGTCTGATACTATCAGCAGAGTTGTCCTCCTTGAATCTGAAAAATTCAATGTTGTTTTTGTCGTCATGAAGTCTGATGACGTTTGAACCTATTTCATAGGCAACAAGTGCGGTATAACCGCCTGCACAGAGCTTTATACAGCTTGTGCCGTTGAAATCAATTATTGAGGTGCTGTTCATTTTTATCAATCCTTTC
>JAEDMB010000107.1 GCA_016303235.1 Oscillospiraceae bacterium | reverse complement strand
TGCAGAACCGTTAGGCAATGCTCCTGTAATCATAACAACACACCACAATGCTGTTGCCAATGCTCCTCTTGTAAATAAACCAAGTATATAAGTATTAACGAAAACGGGCAGATTGTGCGTATTTAATGATGGAAGATATGACGTTACGGCTGAAATCATAATTGCTGTAACATAGAATATGTGTGGATATTTTTTAAGCAATTTTCCGAAAATCAAGGAAAATGAAACTGCGATTAATAAAGATACAAGAAATAACATTTTTGCTTACCATTATCTTTCTTTTTTCTTTAAGATAATTGCTGTTAATCCTGCAATTGTCAGAAATGCTAAGGGAATTGCTGTTCCTTTGATACCGGTTTTCGGACTGTCAGACTGTGAAGAATTATTTGTTGTATTTATAACGCTTGAATTCGAAACAGTTGTTTCAGTAACAGTTGTAGCAGGTTCTGTTTCAGTTTTGCTATTAGTTTCTGTATTGATTTTAAATTCAAGAGCTGTATTATATCCTGTTGCCATAACTTTAATTTCATAGTTTCCGCTACCGTCAAATACATTGCCTGCACTGGAAGATGCATTAAAATCAATTGTACCGTCCTCACCTACAATTTTTACTGCACCTTTTCCGCTTGCTTTGTAATCAGTTCCGTTTACAGTTACTTTGGAGATGTTATTTATAAAGTTAGCAAATTCTTCATCTGTAATATTTTCAGATTTTACAAGTTTTCCGTCTTTATATACAGTAGGTACTGTATCTGTTGAAAGAATAAAGTTTGAAGTAACATCAGCATATTTTTTTCCCTCATCACTGATTATCAGTGTATACTCTCCGGATAATACGTCAGTATAGCTGATTTGACTGTCATTTACAGTAAAGTTATTTCCGCTGACAGAATATATTTTTTGATAATCCTCCGGAAAGCCGTCTGTTATTATTGTAGTGCTTCCGTTTCCGGCTGTACTGTTTTCAATGCGAACTTCGCAGTTGAATTTAACAGGAACATATGTATCTGTCGGAATAATTGTATAGCCGTCCTTTGTGATAAATATAACTTCATTAATAGTTGCTCCCATAAGAGATTCAAAATTCTGATATGAAAGTGTATTTCCATGCGGTTCTGTTGTAGTAATACCCGATGACCATGCAAGTTCTCCACGCCATATATTTTCCTCATGACGCATTGCATAGGTATTGCCGTCTGTCGTTCTGATAAATGCACCGTAAATTATACCTATTTCGGGTGCGTTTTCAACATCAATCAGATAATCTCCCCATGCTGTGGCTGTACTTAGCTTTATACTGGCATCGGAAATAATTTCAGGTGTGCTGTCCTGTACCGCTGAAAAAACTGTTTTTCCGTCAGCAACAGATACTGTCTTGTATGCAACTGGTTCATAATCAGCAGGTGTAAAATTAAAATTATTTTCACCAAGAGAATCAAGTTCTGCCTGAGTAATAGCTACCGGATAAGTAACGCCAAGAATAGTGCCTGTTCCGTCCTCATTTGCCTGATTGTAAGTACCTTCAAACAGTTCACCCTCGCCATTTTTAGACCATTTTGTAGTTGTTGCTGATGAAACTGCATCTACTTCATAAGCATTCGGACTTGTTCCAAATTCCGAGGCATAAAAATCAGAATACGGAATATCCATTGTTCCATATAATACAGTATCCGATGCAAAAGCATTATATGGAACAGTTGCGGTTAAACTTGCTGTCAAAACGGCAAAGCTGATAATTGTTTTTTTGTAATCCATAAAAAATATTCCTTTCTTTGTGTTAGCTAATGCTAATTCACGAGTAATAATTATAGTTAGCGTTTGCTAACTTATAATTATAATAATCCTTTTTTTGAAATATGTCAAGGGGTATTTTTCAATTTCGTTTAATTTACACAGACTATTGAGTTAGCATATGATAACCATATGGTATAAATTCACAAAAAAACCAATGCAGTTTTTTCTGCACTGGCTTATATATCAGATTTTTTATGACAGATTTTTATATGATTTTTCAGCTTTTCAAAAGATTCTTCACTGAAATTATGTTCAAGACGGCAGGCATCTTCTTCCGCTGTTTTTTCATCAACTCCAATACCGACAAGCCAGTCTGTCAGAACAGTATGACGTTCATAAACATTTTTAGCAGTTCTGTTTCCCTCATCGGTCAGAGATATATAACCGTATTCATCTATATCAATAAATCCGCCTTTTTTCAGTATTCCCACTGCACGGCATACACTTGGCTTTGATACATTCATTTCATTGGCGATATCAACAGAACGAACTTCTCCTCTTTTGCTTAAAATATAAATTGTTTCAAGATAATCTTCTCCGGATTGCCTTAGCTTACTCATATTTATATTCCCCTTTTTTATTATACATAGTTATTTTAAATATATTTTATCACTTTCAGAATAGGCTTGTCAAGTATAATTTCAATGTTTTCACGGCGGTAGCATTTAATTTTTGAATTTTCAATGTATGTTTCTTAATCATAGCTTCAGGCTATGTCTGACCATAAAAAACAGGTGTTACCACATATCAGGAAATTATGCTATAATATATTAAAACAAATCAGAAAGGTGATTGTATTATGAAAACATCAGTTATCGGATACCCACGAATAGGCTCACAGCGTGAGCTTAAATTTGCATGCGAGAAATATTTCAGAGGTGAAATTTCAGCAGACGAATTACAGAAAACCGCAAAAAATCTGCGTTCTGAAAATTTACAGGTTCAGCTTGAAAGCGGACTGGATTTTATACCCTCAAATGATTTTTCATTTTATGACGGAATACTTGATACGGCATTTATGCTGAATGTCATTCCCGAAAGATACAGGAAACTTGATTTGCAGGAGCTTGATACTTATTTTGCTATGGCAAGAGGATATCAGGGCGAAAAAGGTGATGTAAAAGCGTTTTCAATGAAAAAATGGTTCAACACTAATTATCATTATATGGTTCCTGAAATCGATGATAATACAGAAATCAGGCTCAACAGTGACAAACCCTTTATTCTTTTCACAGAAGCCTTTGAAAAAGGCATAAAAACAAAGCCTGTTATAACAGGCGCATATACTTTTTTAAAGCTTGCAAAATATACAGGGGAAAAAACAGCAGAAGATTTTATTCCGTCTATAATAGATGTATACTGTGAAATTCTGAAAAAGTTTTCTGAACTCGGTGCAGAATGGATACAATTTGACGAACCTTGTCTTGTAATGGATATGTCGGAAAATGACAAAAAAATATTTACAGAACTTTATGAAAAAATTCTTGATGAGAAATGTGGTATAAAAATTTTACTGCAAACTTATTTCGGAGATGTCCGTGACTGTTACGGCGAACTCTGCAGGCTTGATTTTGACGGAATCGGTCTTGATTTTATCGAGGGCAAGCAATCTCTTGAAATTATACGGAAAAACGGTTTTCCAAAGGATAAAGTACTTTTTGCAGGTGTTATCAACGGAAAAAATATCTGGCGTAATAATTACAGAAATACGATTTTGACGGTCTCCGAACTTAAAAAGCACTGCGGTGAAATTGTTCTGAACACTTCATGTTCTCTGTTGCACGTTCCGTATACACTCAAAAATGAAAAGAAACTTGCAGAAAGTTACAAAAAACATTTTGCTTATGCGGAAGAAAAGCTTTCTGAGCTTGCAGAACTGAAAAAAATTCTTGATTCCGAGTTACCAATAGAAACAAGTGAATATCAGAAAAATGCAATCTTATTTATGGAACACCGCAGTGGAAGCAATCCTGAAGTACAGCAAAAAGTAAATTCACTTTCTGAAAAGGATTTTACAAGACTGCCCGATTTTGAAGAGCGTGAAAAAATTCAGAAGGAATATTTTAATCTGCCTCTACTGCCCACAACAACAATTGGTTCTTTCCCACAGACTGCGGAAGTAAGAAATATCCGTGCAAAATTCAGAAAAGGTGAAATTACAGAGGAACAGTATGACAAATACATAAAAGAAAAAATTGCTGAATGTGTTGAATTACAGGAGAAAATCGGACTTGATGTACTGGTTCACGGGGAATTTGAAAGAAATGATATGGTTGAATACTTCGGAGAATATCTTGACGGTTATATTTTTACGGAAAAAGCGTGGGTACAGTCTTACGGAACACGCTGTGTAAAGCCACCGGTTATATGGGGAGATATTTCACGTGCAAAGCCAATGACTGTTAAATGGTCTGTATATGCCCAGAGTCTGACTGACAAACCTATGAAAGGAATGCTGACAGGGCCTGTTACTATTTTAAACTGGTCTTTCCCACGTGAAGATATTTCACTGAAAGAAAGTGCATATCAGATAGCACTTGCAATCAGGGAAGAAGTTCTTGACCTTGAATCAAATGGAATCCATATTATTCAGGTAGATGAGGCAGCACTCCGTGAAAAGCTGCCACTTAGGAAATCTGACTGGCAAAGTGATTACCTTGACTGGGCAATTCCTGCTTTTCGATTGGTTCACAGTGGTGTAAAACCGGAAACTCAGATTCACACACATATGTGTTACAGCGAATTTGCGGATATTATCAAAAACATTGATGATATGGACGCAGATGTAATTACTTTTGAGGCAAGCCGTTCTGACCTTTCTATTCTTGATGTTCTGAAAGAAAATAATTTCCGTACCGAAGTTGGTGCAGGTGTATATGATATTCACTCACCGAGAGTTCCGTCAAAAGAAGAAATCAAGACAGCTTTGCATAAAATGCTTGACCGTATTCCGAAAGATAAAATATGGGTTAATCCTGACTGCGGACTGAAAACCCGAGGAAATGCAGAAACAATTCCGAGTCTTGAAAATATGGTAAATGCTGTAAAGGAGATTCGCAATGAAAGTATCTGAACTTTTTTGTAAAAAAACAGTCTTTTCTTTTGAAATCTTTCCGCCTAAGCCGGATTCTGATGAAAGTGTTATTTATCAAACGCTGGACGGCTTAAAAGGACTGAAACCGGATTTTATCAGCGTTACATATGGTGCAGGCGGAGGAAAAAACGGCAGTAAAACAATTCAGCTTGCATCTGATGTTAAACATAAATACGGGATTGAAAGTGTGGCACATCTTCCTTGTATTAATATTACTAAAAATCAGGCTGTTCAGATTCTGGACAGTCTGAAAGAAAACGGCATAGAAAATATTCTTGCTTTGCGTGGAGATATTTCACCTGATACTGTTCCTGCCGGAGATTTTCATTATGCATGTGAGCTTATTGAATTTATTAATGAACACTATGATTTTAATATACTTTCAGCCTGCTATCCGGAGGGACACCCGGAAAGTAAAAGTATTACAGAAGATATCAATTATCTGAAACAGAAAGTAAATTGTGGCGTTTCACATCTGATTACACAGCTTTTTCTTGATAATGATTACTTTTATTCTTTCCGTGAACGTATGGCAATTGCAGGAATCAACGTTCCTGTTGAAGCGGGAATAATGCCTGTTACTAATAAGGCACAAATTGAACGTATGGTTAAACTTTGCGGAATACATTTGCCGAAAAAATTTATGAAAATTATTGAACGCTATGAAAATAATCCGGAATCATTAAGAGATGCGGGCATTGCATATGCTGTTGACCAGATTGTTGACCTTATTTCACAGGATACAGACGGTATTCATCTTTACACTATGAATAATCCATATGTTGCCAGACGTATTTATGATTCAGTTCATAATTTGATTTCAGCAAAAAAATGTGATATACTTAAAGTGTAAAAAAATTACGGAGTGAAAAAAATGACTTTACAGCAACTTAAATATATCATCGAAATTGTAAAATATGGTTCTATTACAATGGCATCACAAAAATTATATATAACTCAGCCAAGCCTTTCAAAAGCAGTTTCCGAGCTTGAACAGGAAATGGGTATTACTATTTTTTTAAGAAGTAACCGTGGAGTGATTCTTTCCGAAGAAGGTACAAAATTCCTTTCCTATGCAAGACAGGTTGTTGAACAGGCGGAACTTCTGGAACAGACTTATAAATATAATGAACCGGTAAAGCGTGTATTTGCCGTATCGTCACAGCATTATGCATTTGCAGTCAATGCCTTTGTGGCTCTTGTAAAGGAATACGGAAAAGATAAGTATGAATTTTCACTCCGTGAACTGCGTACAAATGATATTATTGAAGATGTCCGCACACAGCGTTCCGAACTCGGTATTATTTTCCTCAGTAATTTTAATCGGGAAGTTATCCTGCGTATTCTTCAGAACAACGATTTGCAGTTTGTTCCGCAGTTTACCGCAAAACCTCATGTATTTGTCAGCAGAAACAATCCTCTGGCAAAGAAAAAATCCGTGACACGGGAGGATTTACTCCCCTATCCAAGATTAACCTATGACCAGGGAATTAACAATTCCTTTTACTTTTCAGAGGAACTGCACAGTACAGATGAAAGTCCGAAAAGTATTATTGTTTCTGACCGTGCAACGCTTTTTAACCTGCTGATTGGACTGGACGGTTACACCATTTCTTCCGGAATACTTAGCAGTGACTTAAACGGAACAGATATTGCATCTGTTCCGCTTGAAAGTGATGAATATATGGAAATTGGATATATTCATACTTCTGACCGCCCTCTTAGTCAGATTGCTGAGCAGTATCTGAAACATTTCCGTTCGTACATTGAAAATTAT
>JAEDMB010000106.1 GCA_016303235.1 Oscillospiraceae bacterium | reverse complement strand
TTTTCCGGAAAATAATAAGCGGTGGAGATGAAATTACTATTGTATGCAACGCTCATGCAGTTCCGTATATTCTTGAAATATATTTTGAAAAACTCTCGGAAAGCGGAAATAATTCTGCTTGTGCGGGAGTTGCAGTTTTTCATAGCCATGACCCCTTTGCTGATGTTTATGAAATAGCGGAAGCCTGCTGTGAAATGGGTAAAAAACAGGCACATCTCGAAGAAAACAAAGGCAAAAACTATATCGATTTCCATTATTGTCACGCCGGAATAACAAATTCGCTTGAAATAATAAGAGATACTCAGGAAAAAGAATATACAGCACGTCCCTATGAATATTCGGGAAGCTGGAAAGAGTTTATAAAGTACGGAAAATTACTGGCGGAAAACGGAAAAAGGTCTGACGTTAAGGCATTGGGTGAAGCTGTTGTAAACGGAGAATCATATTATAAGGAAGAACTCAGAAGAATTGAATCCCGTGACAGCAAAAATAATCTGACGGAACTTTTTGAAAATGAAGATAAGATAAAGAAGATGATTTTTGATATATCAATAGTATATGATTTATGGTTTGCTTAGAAAGGAAATAATCAGAAAATGGGCAGAATTGAAATAACGCTTAAATCAGACCTCTGTACTGCAAGCGGTGACGGATTTTCCTCTGTAATTGATACAGATGTAAGCTATGACAGATACGGATTCCCGGTAATCGGAGGAAGACGCTTAAAGGGCTGTCTGAAACAGGTTGCTGAATATATTGATTCACCATATATAAAAGAGATATTCGGAGAAACGGGAAAAAGCTTTTCAGGTTCTCTTAAAATATCAAATGCCGTTATAAAAGACTATGAAAGACTAAAAAA
Source organism: Oscillospiraceae bacterium (assembly GCA_016303235.1). Taxonomy (GTDB): domain Bacteria; phylum Bacillota; class Clostridia; order Oscillospirales; family Ruminococcaceae; genus Ruminococcus. The sequence continues at coordinate 5,969 of JAEDMB010000106.1, read as the reverse complement.
AGAAGCTATTATTTCCGGTATTGACTGTAAAAAAGTAATCAGCTTTTTTACATATACACGTTCATCGACAGCTATCGAAAATGATACCGCAAAGGATAACAGCCTTAGAATTACGAGAGTGGTAAAGCACTATTCACCATTGAATAAAAATGAAGAACTGACATTTTTTGCAGATGTTGAAATTGATGATAAATACAAGGAAGAATTTAAGGATATATGCAAGGCACTGAGAAATATCGGATATAAAAGAAACAGGGGATACGGTGCAGTAAAATGCCGTTTTATTGAAGATACGGAAAGAAAAAGTTTTGTGCAGAAATTTGATGAATCAGCGGAAGAACTTCAGATAACCTATACAATAAGACTTAAAAGCAATATAATGATACCCGGAAAATCATCAGATGAAACTCTTGAATATATACCCGGAACGGCTGTAATAGGATTCTTTGCGGGTGAGTATCTGAAAACAAATCCGGAAGATGATATGTTTGATGAAATCTTTCAGAAAAATAATGTCAGATTTTCCAATCTGTATATTTCCGATAAAAACGGTCATGAATATTTTCCGGCTCCTGTTATTCTCGGAAAAATCAAGGGAGAAAGTAAAATTTTCAATCTTGCAGAATATGAAAATAAAAGCGAAAAAATTCCAAAACCTGTAAAAAACGGCTATTGTGATTTCAGTTCGCATATTGTAAATCCGTTGACGGAAACTGTATATCACCATTCAACAGGCAATGACAGTACTTTATACACTCAGACAAGCCTTTGCGAAGGTCAGTATTTCCGTGGTACAATAAGCGGTAAAGCTGAATATATCGTGAAAATTCTGGATATTCTGAAAAATTCCTCACTCCGTTTCGGAAGAAGTAAAACAGCACAGTATTCAAACTGTGAACTTGCTGATTTGAAATGCACAGCATTAAAGACGGAAACAATAAATATCAAAGCCGGAACACGTTTTATTGCACTTATGCTTTCAGATATTCTTATTCCTGATGAAATGGGCGGATATGATATTTCTGTAAATTCTCTGAAAAAAGCAATCGGTCTTGAAAATCTTGAATGTGATAAAGGTGAAGAAATAAAGCGTTCTGCACTGCGTTATAAGACGTTAATGGGATACAATACAAAGTGGAATATTCAGAAGCCACATCTGAGAACGATAGCTGCCGGTTCAACAATTGTATTCAAAGCCGAAAAGGATATGGAGCTTCCAAGAAAAATGTTTATCGGAGCAAGACAGAATGAGGGATTCGGACAGGTTATGTTCTGCTTGTCAAATGAATTTAAAACGGAATCAGAATCGAAGAATTACATTATTTCCGAAACATCAGATTCTCACGTGCTTGCGGATTATATACAAAAAAATCATGAGCTTGAAAAAATGCGTACAGAAGCTGTTAATTTTGTTTCCGGTTTGAAAAAGGATATAAATTCATCACAGGTCGGAAGATATATAATGATGGTGAAACAGTCTGACAGTCTGCTGATGTTCAAATCTATGGCAAGCGAAATAAAATCAGAAAAATCAAAAAGTTTTCTTGATTATTTAATAAAACACAGTGAAGTTGACAAATACAGAAATAATCTGTGGAAAGAATATCTTATACTTATACTTACATTGATTAAGTATTCAAACAGGGGAGGAAAGCAGTAATGTCAAAAATCAAATATTATAAGATAAGATTCATACTTGCTTCGCCTCTTGCAGTCGGGAGCGGAGAAGATACCAATACTGACAGCGATGTTATACTTGACAGTACAGGAAATCCGGTGATTCCGGCAACGGCATTTGCAGGAGTAATAAGGCATTATCTCGGTATAGAGAGCAATGACAGGAATGAAGTTTTCGGATATATAAGCGGTCAGGAACACTGTGAAAGCAAAATCAGATTCTATGATGCAGTTTCAGTTTCGGACAGCTTTGTAACAGTAAGGGATTGCGTCGCACTGGAAAATAAAGTTGCCAAAAAAAGTGCAAAATTTGATATGGAAGCAGTTGAAAGCGGTGCGGAATTTATAACATTGATAGAACTCAGGGATTATGATGATTATGATAATCATATTCGTGAAGCAATATGGGCATTGAATAACGGATATCTGAGAATAGGTTCAAAGACATCAAGAGGATATGGACAGATAAAAATTACTGAATTAAAAAGTGCTGAATTTGATTTGTCAGATAAAAATTCAAAAAGAAAATGGCTTGATTTTGAACCTTTTGATTATTATTCAGACAAATGCTATGAAAACTGTGATATTGATGAAGATTACAGAAATAAATTCACAAAAATACATCTTGAGCTTAAACAGAACGGAGCAATATCAATCAGAAGCTACACGGTGAAAAATCCTGATGATATTTCCTCAGCGGATTATGTACAGCTTTCAACAAAAGATGATACACCTGTAATTCCCGGTACAAGCTGGGCGGGAGCATTCAGGGAACGCTTTTTGCAGTTTTCCAATGATGATAATCTGACTGACAAGCTTTTCGGCTTTGTAGACGAAAAAAACAAAAATCAGAAAAAATCAGGAATATATTTTTCCGAAAGCCGTCTGAATGGCGGAAACTGGAAAGTTATAACCCGAAATTCTATAGACAGATTCTCCGCCGGTACGAAAGACGGTGCATTATATACGGAAAAAACTTATTATAACGGTAAATGCGGTCTTGATATATTTATTGCGGATTCTGATGAAATTTCAGAATACATAAAAATTTTATCGGCAGTTATATGCGATTTGAACAGAGGATTTTTAGCAGTCGGAGGTCTTTCGGCAGTGGGCAGAGGACTTTTCAGTGTTGAAAAAGCTGAAATAAACGGCAGAAATATTACAGATGCACTGAAAGCTGGTAATATTTCTGAAATGGCAGGAGATGAATAAAATGAACAGGGATTACATAGCTGAAAGCGGTACGGTTGATGATGTAAACAGCCTGATAAAAAGCAAAATAAATAACGGAAATATGGTAATGATGTTTACAGATAAATTTTTATGTTCCGGACAATGTGAAATATCAGATATCAGGCATCTGCTCGAAGTAAGAGTATTTAACAGGGATTCCGAACTTAAAATAATGCGTCCGACAATTGCGGATAAATTTACATATCGCTTTATAGATGACAGTGCAAATCAGAATGATTATATCGAAGAAAAGCATTATCTTGATATAGATGAAAAGAAATCGGACGGATTTGAATATACTGCAACAGGCGGAGGAAAATATTCACTGCCGGTTGAAAATGCGGAAAAAATTCTGATTCGCAATTATATATCTTATGACAGTCAGGGAATAGCTCAGATTACGGATTACAGGATAGTTGAATATCTGTGCGGGGAGGAGAAATAAATGGCGAATTACATTGCAGACAAAAGCAAAGGAACAATAAACCCTTATAACTTTGTAAGCCTTGGAAATGCTGTTGAAAGAAGTAAACAGATAACCGGCAATAATTCTGGAGTTATACACTGTAAGCTTGTTACTTCCACACCGCTTGCTATACCTGATTTACCCCTTTACAAAGAGGTAAAATGTGATGATACCGGACTTGTGGAACATAAAGAAACCAGGTTTTTCAAAATAGACGGAAAACCCGTGATTCCCGGAAGTGAAATAAGAGGTGTAATCCGTTCGGCATACGAAGCACTCAGCAACAGCTGTCTTTCAGTAAACAACAATAATATTCTTTCTGCAAGGAGTTCCGATGTCAGAACCCCCGGAATAATCCGTTATGAAAACAGGGATAATAAATGGCATTTATATAAAGCAACTGCCAAAAAATTAAAATATGACGGTTCAGAGGATTTTGACGAAACTCCCGATACTTTTAAAAGGCAATGGCGGAATTATAAATATAAAAACAAAAGAGCAGACTACAGAGGCGGAAAAGTTGAAGTAACATATAAATTTTCAACGACTTTTGAAGAAGTTGAAGCTGATGATTTGGACAGAGCGATTAAGGATTATATTGAAGTCTGTAAGATATATGTGAAAAACGATTCAAAAATAAAAAAATACATTCCTCCAAAGCTTAACAAGGACGGAACTTGCTACCCTCTTTATTATAAGCAATTTAAGGAAAACGGCGGAAATTATGTCTACTTGTCTCCGGCACAGATTTCAAGGTCGGTATTTAAAAATAAGCTTGATGATTTGCTTGAAACTCACAGCCACTGCACTGACCCCGAAAATGTCTGTGATGCCTGTCGTATGTTCGGAATGATTGGAAACGGCAGTAATGAAAAAATATCGGCTCTTGCTTCAAAAATCCGCTTTACTGATGCGGTCATAACAAACAAGCCGGATTATATTACAGCTATTCTTAAGGAGCTTGCAGGTCCTAAAATATCTTCTGTTGAATTTTATTCAACTGTTCCGGATATGCAGTATCTCTGGACTTATGACAGCAATGGAATACAAATAAACGGACGTAAATTCTATTTTCATCATAACGGCGATTATACAACAGCTGAAAGAACAAAAAGAAATATGACAACTGAACTTGTTGATAAAGGTGCGGAATTTCAGTTTGATGTTTTCTTTGACAGAATAACTGATGACGAACTGCATAAGCTTGTCTGGACTCTCGCAATAGGCGAAAACAATTCTAAAGGTATTCAGCAACATAAACTCGGACATGGTAAGCCTTTAGGTCTCGGAAGTGTTAAAATTACTGTTGACTCAATAGAAAAAAGATTTTTTGATAAAGAAAAAATGGAATATACTATTGAAAAGCCCGATATTGAAAAATATTTCTCGGAAATTCCTTTTGATGATAAATCAAAATATTTCAGCGAATATATGTGTATCACCGATTTTTCATATGTTCAGGATAAAAAAGTTGCTTATCCTTACGGTGATAACAAAAAGGGCGGAAAAACGTCTGCCGGTTCTCTGGTGTGGTTCAGTGCTAATCATAACGACGGAAAAATGGTTAAATCGGGTGATAAATGTTCCGTATCCTATTCACTTCCGAAAATCACAGACAAAAAGAATTTGAGTCTTCCGGCACTGATTGCAGGCAATGACTACGGAAAAACATCTGATAATAATCATTCGCCGAAAAATAACGGAAATTCACGAAAAGGCGGTTCTGTTTACCGTACTCAGGAAAGTTCGGGCGGATTTTTCAATCAAATAAAAGTTAAAAAAGGCAGATAATAAAATGATATACCAGACAGACATATATACAGACAAGGCAAATATATCTGATGTTTATTCCGAAATGGCGGTGAAAATTCACGGAGCTGTAATGAAAGCAATTCCACAGGATTACTGCAAAAAAATGCATACACCGTCATATCACCCTTTTTCGATATTCGTTGTACCGGTTGAAAACGATTTTATAATAAGAGTGTCAGCACTATGCGACGAGGCGAAAATAATTCCCGAAACGCTTTCGCAGAAAAAGTCATTGAAAATCTACGGAATGAAAAATCCTCTTAAAATACTGAAATTCGAATCAGCCGAACCTCTTGACGCTGAAAAATGTTATAATTATATAAGTGAAAAAGGCTGTTCAATAACTTTTATTACTCCCGCAACAATAAAGACAAAAGGACGGTTTTCGGCAGTTCCGGATATATCGGCATACTTTTATTCAACTGTATGCAAATACAACGAATTTGAAAAGGAAAAAATATCCTATGACGAATTTAAAGAAGCTTTTTCCTGTGCGGTTCTGGAAGAATATCGGCTTGAAAGTGTGAAATACAATGTAAGCGGTAATATTATCAGCGGTATGACAGGCTACTGCCGGATAATGTTTCCGAAAGATGAAGAACAGAATATTCTGCTGAGAAAAGTTATTGCTTATGCCTCATACAGCGGAATCGGAGGAAAAACAAGTATGGGTATGGGCGGAATTGTAGTTCAGGATATACAGTAATTAAAACTTAATATAATAAAAAAGTCCCGTTTACGATAAAAAGTAAACGGGATTTTTTTCTGCAAACACCTT
>JAEDMB010000105.1 GCA_016303235.1 Oscillospiraceae bacterium | reverse complement strand
GCTGTTCAGCAGAAAGTACAACATCATTTATATTTCTTTTTTCAGTATCTGAACTGTATACTTCCCTGTAAACTTCATTTTCAAAGCTTACAAGAATATTTTTTTCAGTCATTCGCCTTATTACGGATACAGTAACACCGCAGAGATAAGCAAGCTCCTTTTCGGGCATATCTGCGGATTCTCCAAGCATATCCGCAACAGCCTTCTGCTTTGGAGTAAGGCTGAATTTTTCGGGATTATCAAGATATTCACCGGAAAACTTAACCATTCTGAGGGATTCTTTTCCGACAGCATTACGTGCTGAATTTCCGGATATAACTATATTATATCCGGAGGGAAGCATTGTCCTGACTGCATCGTAATAAGTGCAGAAAGTATTGTCATGAAGATAGAATGAAAGTTCTATAAGTTCGGGAGAAATAACAGGCTTTTCATCTGCCTGCATTTCGATATATTTCAGTTTCTGGGAACTGCCCTCCCTTAATTTCATAACAACAGCAGTTCTTTTCTGATTGCCCCTGCCGAACGGTACAATTACACGGCACCCCTCACTTAAAGTACTGTTCATACTTTCGGGGACTGCATAGCTGAAAAGCATATCAAACGAATAAGATGTACCGCTTACGGCTGTATCTGCAATAAGATTCATCTTTTCGGAGCTTCAATAATCTTATATTTTCCGCTTGCAAATTCTTCAACAGCAGTTTTAACGGGTTTTTCCTCAAGAGTTTTACCGCTTTTATAGAGTTCATCGGCAATTTCCCTTGCTCTTTTTGCGACAGCGATTACAAGTGAGTAACAGCTTTCATTTTTTGAAATAATCTGATTAACAGAAGGTCTAAGCATTTTTAACCACCTCATCTAAAATTTCTCCGGCATACTCAGCTTTAAGCCTTTCAGCCTTTATAACAGCCCTGAAGTCGTCAATAGCGTCCTCAAGAGCATTGTTGACAATTATGTATTTATACTGATTTGCATGACTGATTTCGTCAAGAGCCTTTGAAAGTCTTTCAGCAATGACTTCTTCCTCTTCAGTGCCTCTTTTACGCAGACGCCTTTCAAGTTCTTTGACAGACGGCGGAAGAATAAAAATACTTACAGCATCGGGGCATTTTTTCATAACATTCATAGCACCCTGAACTTCTATTTCAAGAATAACATCTTTGCCCTTGTTTCGCATTTCCTCGACAATATCGCCTCTTGTGCCGTAATAGTTATTGCAGTATTCGGCATGTTCGAGCATAATATTTTCGGAAACAAGCTGTTCAAACTTTTCTCTTGAATAGAATCTGTAATGAACGCCGTCAATTTCGCCCTCTCTTGGGTCACGGGTAGTAGCTGAAACAGAATAATAGAATCTTTCATCTTTGAGAATTTCCTTAAGAATAGTACCCTTTCCGCAACCTGACGGAGCAGATACAACGATAAGCAAGCCTTTATTCATCATTATCCTCCTTTTCGTTGACTCTCTGGGCGACGGTCTCGGTAACGAGTGAAGAAAGCACTACATGACCGCTGTCCATAATAATCACAGTTCTTGTTTTTCTGCCGTATGTGGCATCAATAACCATACCGGAATCCCTTGCCTCCTGAACGAGTCTTTTAATGGGAGCAGATTCGGGACTTACAGCCGAAATTATACGCTGAGAGGCAATCATATTTCCGTATCCTATATTTATAAGCATAATATTTTACTCCACATTCTGAATCTGTTCTCTGATTTTTTCGATTTCGGACTTCAAATCGACAACAATTCTTGTAATGTCAATACTCTGCGACTTTGAACCTATTGTATTAACTTCACGGTTCATTTCCTGAATAATAAAATCTATTTTCTTGCCGGAAGGTTCATCTGAATTTATAAGCGAAAGAACCTGATTTATATGGCTTTTAAGGCGGACAGTTTCCTCATCGACAGCAACCTTGTCACTGAAAACAGCACATTCAGTAATAATTCTCTGTTCATCGATATTTGAATTTTCAAGGACTTCACGGAGTTTATTGTAAAGTCTTTCACGGTAAAGCTCAACGGACTGGGGTTCAAGCACTTCGATTTTTCCGACCATTCCGCTTATAACCGACAATTTTTTTTCTATATCGGATTTAAGGCGTTCTCCCTCTGTCTCACGCATAGAAATAAAGCTCCGGAGAGCATTTTCGGCAACGGATTTTACAGCAGACCATATTTTTTCCTCATCATCGGGCTTTCTGGCGACAGTGAAAATATCCGGAATTTTCATAATTTTTGAAAGTGTAAGGTCATTAGCAATTCTGTAAGTTTTACCATATATATCACTTAGTTTTTCATCAACCGAAATTCCGTTGACTGAAAGTTCAGCAAGGGCATTGAAATAGCTTTCGAGAACCGGCTTATTAATTTCAACAGAGCAGTCGGGAACTTCAATATTATTTATTGAAACTGAGATTTCGACTTTTCCTCTGAAAATTTTTTCGTGCAGAAGATTTTTAAGTTTTTCCTCAAGATAAACGTAATTGCGTGGTATTCTTGAACTGAACTCATAATATCTGTGATTGACTGAACGGATTTCAACGGAAATTTCACGACCGTCAATAATGCTCTGAAATTTTCCGTAACCTGTCATACTTCTCATATAAAAAATACCTCATTTCAAAATATATATTATTATACCACTTTATAATATAAAATGCAAGTGCTTTGACAAAAAAAAGGCACTCCCGAAGGAGTGCCTGAAAGAGGTAAGTTATATTAATTACTTAACAGGGAGTTCAACCTTGTTAGCGAGGAACTGCTGAATAGCAAGAGCATCGCTTGCAGTAAGACCATCACCATTATTCTGAACGTCACCGTTCTTGAGACCCTGAGCAGAAACAGCATTGTTAGCACTGTCACCAACGAAAGCAGCAGCAGCTACAACGTCAGCGATATCAACTTTACCGTCAACGTTTACGTCGCCCCAGAGGATATCACTATCTGTCGGGTCAGTCTCGCTGGAAGGAGAAGGAGTTACATCAGGATAGAGCATTGACATAACACCGTTAGCCATAAGAATGTCGCCTGCGTGCCAGAATCTGTGGTATGTGAGTACGAGGGAATCAGAAGCTTCTTCAAGAGCAGCATCTGTCTTTCCGCCTGCAACATATGAATCATAAGCAGACTTGAGTTCACTATACTTTTCATCCTGTTCGTACATTGTACGGAGGCTGAAGAAAGTAGCACCGTTAGAAATGCTGTCGCCGTTAGGCATCTTGCCGTTGTATTCAGGCTGTACCCAAACTTCCTGGTCAAAGAATCTCTGGATAAGAGTTGCATTATGGTCAGGTCTTGTAAGACCAATATCATCACGGCAGATATTCCATTCTCTGTCGAGGAGTTCCTTAGCGAGGTAAAGAGCCTTGCCTTCAGTAGTTGAAGCATTTGCATTAGTTGCATCAGATGAAGGAGCACCCTTTGCAGCAGCATAGTAGATGAGTGAGTTAGCAAGTGAAGATACGCAACCAAGGTCAGCGTTACCTCTTGCAGAGATTTCGCATGTAAGACCGGAGTTAGCATTTGCATCATAAGTACCAGTCCACTTAGCCGGAACACCTGTCCACTTGAGTGTAGCAGGAATTGAATAATCGCCGTCATCTGTGAGTTCTGTATTTTCAAGGAAGAAGTTAACCCATCTGTCAAGGATAGTTTCGAGAGCTTCTTCAACAGAAAGTCCGCCTACCTTGCCTGTATACTTACAGCCGTTAGTCTTAACATCATAATAGAGTTCAGCGAGACGCTGTACAGCCCATACCTGGTTACCAATCCAGCCGTTTGAACCCGGGTCAGCATATACAGGGTGTTCCTGATATACCATATCATAGAATGTTGAGTTAGCACAGCTTGTCGGGTTATCAGCAGTCATAACCTTGTCATATGTTTCATATCTGCCAAGTGCAGAGTTTGTACAACCACCAGCGATAGGACCATCAGCTGACTGGAGCCAGAGATAGAGTTCGAGCTGTCTCTTGAATGATTCTTCATAGTCCTTTACAGCATTGGCACTCTTCATACCAGACTTGATATCATTATCATAAAGGAGAGCATAAGCAGCGAGCGGGTTCTGATAGAATTCGTGCATATGTGAAGCACCAATCTGCCATGCCCATGTACCGTCAAGAGCTCCGCCCCATGATGTATACCATGACATAAGGAAGTGCTGTCCCTGAAGTCCTGAACCGCCGTTTGTATCTGTCTGGATATTCTGACAGCCAATCTTCTTGTAGTATTTATCAAACATGTTGTTACGGCACTGGTCACCCATCTTACCTGCAAGAGCAGAAATTGAGGAATCGCCAACGCCCCACTTATTAGCATCATAAACAGCCTGAATAGCACGGTCTTCAGCGTCAGGAGCGTTTGTATAAGCATACTGCTTAGCAACTGGTTCGCTTGTACCGTTAAAGAGACCCTTCATACCGTAATTGCCGGGCATACCGTATGTGAGTTCTTCAACACATGGGTGAGGAACTGTTTCCCAGCATGATTCCTGTTCGCCTCTCTGGAATGTGTTTATGAAAGTAAACTTACCGTTTCCACCGCCGAAGCCATACCAGTCATCAACGTCAGCGAGCCAGTGCATAAGGTAAAGACCCTTGTCACCGGAATTGCCGTAAGCTGACTTGAGTTCATTAAAAATCGGGTTTGAACCTGTGTTGTTAGCGTCCTGAGGAGCAGGATACTGTTTCGGGTCCTGATATTCGGGAGCAACACGAGCTGAAAGACCGCTCTGCTGCCAGTAGTTAGGCTGAACGTCAGGAATCATAATTTCCATAGTTTTCCAAGCTTTAGCGAGGTCATTAGTATTTGTAGCACCTTCAACTGTGCCTGATGCAGCAATAGCATCTCTCATAGCAGCCATCCATACGATGTATGACATAGCTTCTGAAGTTGTTTCGTGACCGTAGTCAGGAGCTTCGATAATCATAGTTTCAACAGCGTGGTAAGGAACGCCGAAACCACCGCTTGCAGCATTATTTTTGCTTAAATAACCGTTTGTCTGACCGTTTGTGATAACATCATCATAAAGTGAAAGAAATCTTTCAGCATAAGTAGAATCGCCGAACTTTTCTTCTTTGGTTCTTGTACCGGCAGCAGAAGCAGCAGCAGGAAGTACAGAGCTTGCAGTAAGGGCAGCCGCCATAACGCCGGCGGTAAGAGCCTTTTTCTTTGATACCATAGGAAAATACCCCTCTCATAAAAATATTAATAAATACATTAAACCCGACTGCACAAAAATCCGACCATAATTTCTGAATAATGCAGACAGGTAATTAACGAAAAAGTCATCAGAAACTTTCACATAAAATCTCTGAACTTGTTCCGATATAATTATAATATATGGCAGTGATATTGTCAACACTTTGATAAAAAACAATTAAAATCGGAGATTTTTTTGTTGCAATGCACACAAAAGATATGAAAATTTTGTATATTTTTCACATACATTCATTAAGGAACGCCAAAGGCTGTTATTAATAATATATGAATATCAAAATTAATATAACTTATTAAAAGCAAGTATCAAATTCATTCAATAATCAGTACGCTTTCACATAATATACACACTATTGATATATATTTAAAATGCTTGTTCCGGACTCTCTTAAAAAGCTGATACGAAGTTTATTAATATTTCAGACATAAATTCTTAATATTTTATTAATATCTGCATGATATAATAAACAGAAGTATGCTTGTTTTTAACATTATTTTTTATGAAAGGAGCTTCTCATGATTACTGTTGAACATCTTACAAAATATTATGGCAGACATCTTGCTGTAAACGACATAAGCTTTACTATCAACGACAATGAGATTCTCGGATTTTTAGGCCCTAACGGTGCAGGAAAATCCACAACTATGAATATGATTACCGGCTATCTTCCTATGACAAAGGGAACTGTAAATATCTGCGGTGAAGATATTTCAAAAAATCCCGTCAGGGCTAAGAAAAATATCGGCTATCTGCCGGAAATCCCGCCCGTATATCCTGATATGAAAGTAAATGAATATCTGAAATTCTGTGCGGAACTGAAAAAAATTCCTGTTTCTCAGCGTAAGGAACAGATTGAATCAGCAATAGAACGCCTCAAACTTCAGGACGTTTCAAAAAGGCTGATTAAAAATCTCTCAAAAGGCTATAAGCAGAGAGTCGGATTTGCTCAGGCACTTCTCGGAAATCCGAAATTTCTTATCCTCGATGAGCCGACTGTCGGACTTGACCCCGAACAGGTTGCGGAAGTAAGAAATATAATAAGAGATTTGAAAAAAGACCATTCTGTAATTTTCAGCTCGCATATTCTTTCGGAAGTCAGTGCCGTTTGTGACCGTGTTGTAATTATCAACAAGGGGGAAATCAAGGCTGTTGATACTATTGAGAATCTTGAAAAACAGGTGAACCAGTCACCGGTTATAAATTTAAAGGCAAAAACTTCCGCATATACTGCCGATGTAGTTATAGGTGCTGTTGACGGCGTTGAAAAAATTCTTGAAAAATCAGAATCGGACGGCATTGCGTCAGTAAGATTTTCTGTCAGCGGAAAGGACGTTTCAGAAGTTCAGAACAGTGTAATTTCCGCACTCGTTTCCAAAAATATACAGATTCTTGAAACATATACCGAAAAGCCTGACCTTGAAGAAGTATTCATGAAACTTGTAAATCAGCCGTCAAAACGCAATACTTTAAGGGAAATGGTTGAGGAAATGCAGGCTAAGACTCCCGACCCCGAAAATTCCGACAAAAACAAGGAGGATAATTAAAAATGTTTGCCATATATAAAAAAGAACTTCAGTCCTTTTTCAAGACACCCTTTGCATACATAATCACGGCACTTTTTCTGTTTCTTTTCAC